>JBJFHD010000028.1:0-24112 GCA_051893335.1 Erysipelotrichaceae bacterium
GGGTTTTATTTTGTATTTGTTTGAGTTGTTTATTTTTTTACAGCTCCTTTTTTTCTATAAAACTACTAGTGATTATTACTGGATGGACTTATAAACTGTCAAATATTTTTCTTGCAATGTGGGATATATAACAATAAAATATTATGGGTGAAAAATATGATTGAAATTATTAAGAAAAACATTGAGCCTAATCGAAAAATCAGAATTGTTGAGATAACAGTTCTTTTATTGTTGGTTTTGGGTTCGCTTTTTTCATTAGTCAGCGGATTAGGCAGGATTAATGAAGAAATCACAGATTATCAATACATCGGTACCATCGAAATGGTACGTGATGAAAGTTACGAAGATTATGATGAAGACAGTACATATTGTGATGTCGTTTATGTAAACGGAGCAGACAAGTTAATTGTTACTTATTCTTACGAAGATTATGAAAATTTAACTGAAGATCGGATTGTTGCTTATCAATACCGATTATCAAACGGCAAGACAGTAATTAGTGACAAAGTTAATGCGGATGCAGCGGCTGTTACTTCGGCTTATCAGCAGATGATGGCTGATGAAACTATGCCGGTATTTAATTTGGCTTCATCATTAATTATATTAGCTGTTTCATTGGCTGTAGTATTATTTTTCTCACAGGCCTTCACGACTTATGAGAAATGCTGGTTTATTTCCATTATGGTTTTAGCGACTATCTTCTCGGTTATTTTCCCGGAAGAAAGCGCTAATGGAGTAAACGGTATTGTGATAATGCTGCTGTATCTACTTGATACATTCTTAAATATCTTATGCGAATTGCTGATTTCAAAACAGTCAAGATATAATTTCTTGGTTTCGGTAGCAGTGGAAATTACTGAAATCGCAATTTGTGTTGTCTTAATGTATAGATTTGCGACGATGGCAACTACCTTGTTGTTCTGGCTGCCGATTGATATTCTGAGTTTTATCAACTGGAGCAAGCATAAAGACGATCAGAATCAAGAGTTGACTGTTGTCAGAAGGTTAAAAGGTTATCAAGAAGTATTGGTTATTTCAGCAATTATCCTCTGGACTGTGGTAGTCGGATATTTCTTGAGCGGTTTGGATATCCGTTCGGACTTTATCACAAATCATTCTCTGGAAGTAGCGATTTGTTATATTGATGCCTGTGCTTCGGCAGTGGGCGTGGCTAATGGTTTATTTATTTTGTTCAGATTCAGGGAACAGTGGATTGCTTGGTATATCTGTGCGGCTTTAGAAACACTTATCAATATTTTAAGCGGACAATATGTTTTATTGGTCTTGAAACTGGGTTACTTTACAAATACAACCTATGGTTATATTAAGTGGACCAGATATATTAAATCTCATAAGGAAGAGAAATTGACGGTATTTTAATAGTTTTGTTGAATGTTAAAAATGTCTCCGTTGTAATGAGTTGAATAATTCTTTTTTATCATAGGCATTTGGGGAACATTAATACATAGTTTCCCGTTTGGTCTAAATACTCTTTCACATTCTTTCCAAACAACAAGCAACGCATATATATTCTTGATATGTTTTGTAAGACCCTAAATCAGCCTCTTTTGAAGGGGAATGTTTTTCTAATTGACAGCCAATCTTGGAGTAATCTTTAATGTTGAAATATGGCGGTGAAGTAATAATTAAGTCTACACTGTTATCAATTATTTCTTCCATGTTAGTTGCTGACTTATAATAAACACAATTCATAATATTAGGCTAATATATAATATCTCTCACATACTTCGTATTTTACCGCTATTAACCTTGACAATAAAGGTTAATCTTTTGAGGTGTATGCGGGACGATAATGTTAATTTAAAAAGTATTTCATAAATTAATATTTTATTTGGAAACGGCTATTTGACCAGCAGCCAATCTGCTACATCAATTATTTTAACGCCTTCGTATTGGTATTCTGGATTTCTCGTTAGTGCTATTACCATTTTAGGATAGGCGTCTTTTATTTTGAGCAGCGGCTCAACTTCTCTCTTGAATGTTTCCGGCAATGATATATTATCCGAAACCTGAATATATATCTTCTCGCTTCTTTTAAGAGCTACAAAGTCAATCTCTTTTTTATACAACACGCCGGCATAGACTTCATATCCGCGCCTGAGTAATTCCATTGCAACGATATTTTCAATCACTCTGCCGTTATCCAAATTTTTTGTGCCGAGCTTTGCATAACGGAAAGTATGGTCGCTCAAATAATACTTATCGTTAGTCGTCAGATATTTTTTACCTTTAATGTCATATCTGCGTACTTTGTAAAAAGCAAAAGCATTGCATAGATACTGAAGATAATTACCGACTGTTTTATGGTTGATTTTATCTTTATTTGATGTGAGAGTATCTGTGATGCTTCTCGCGGAAGTTAAGTTTGATACATTGTCCATCAAAAACTGAGAGATTCTGTCCATCAAGGCGGGATTTTTTATGTTATATTTTTGCCTAATATCTCTTAAAATCAAGGTATCAAATACATTTTCAATATAATCAAATTTGTCTTCCTGCTCTTGATACAAATAAGAGCCGGACATGCCGCCTTCAAGCATATATCTGTCGAAAGCTGTATATTTATCGGTCAGACTGAAGTATTGAACATACTCTGTAAATGAGAATGGGTACACTTTGATTTCAAAGGTCCTTCCGGTAAACAGGGTCGCCAAGTCCGAGCTGAGCAAAAAAGCATTTGAGCCGGTGATGTAAATATCATACTTCTCGGTTGCGTGCAGATTGTTTATACACAGCTCAAAGCCATTGCACATTTGAATTTCGTCGATTAAAACGAAATTTTCCTTATCCTCTGCGTAATTGCTTTCGATATGTTCGTTAAGGGCCTCGTACTCTTTCAAATTGTCATATTCAGACAGGTTAAAATTGATGTGAATTATATTAGCGTTCGGATTGTTTATCTGTATATAGGACTTGAAAGCTTCCAACAGTTTCGATTTGCCTGATCGTCTTACACCGGTCAGCACTTTAATATCCGGGGTACCGATAACACCTATCATTTTATCTAAATATTGTTTTCTTTCAATCAGCTTCATACAAAAACACCTCGCAAATCTATTATGTATCATCCACTTCCCAAAATCAATATATTTTTAATTTTGGGAAGTGAATGTATGCAAAAAATCTCTCAGAAACGAATTTGAAGAAAATCCGGATAATGAAATTGACGGTATTTTAATAGTTTTGTTTGTCTATAAACAATATTATTGATATAATTATTACATTGAAAGTAAATAGGAGTAAATTTTATGGCAATTGAATCAGGTGATTTTAGAACAGGGTTAACTGTTATTGTAGATGGTGATCCATGGGTTGTTGTTGATTTCCAACACGTTAAACCGGGAAAAGGCGCCGCTATTTTGAAAACAAAGATGAAGAACCTCAAGACAGGTTCAACACAAGAAAGAAATTTTAACGCATCAACTAAATTTGAACAGGCTAATATCGAAAAGAAGACAGCTCAGTTCTCATATACTGCTGATGGTATTTATTACTTTATGGATATGGAAACTTACGATACTTACGAATTAAATGAGGAACATATCGGTTTCAATAAGTATTTTATTGTTGACGGTATGGAAGTATCATTGATGTTCTTTGAAGGCGAATTATTATCAGTTTCAGTTCCTGAAAAGGTTGAATTAACTGTTGCTGAAACAACTCCAGGTATCAAGGGAGCACCAACCAGTCAGACTAAGGATGCTGTTACCGATACCGGATTGGCAATCAGAGTACCTCAGTTCATTGAACAGGGCGAAAAGATTTTAGTCTTCTCATCAACCGGTGAATATTCAGGAAGAGCTTAGTAATAAGCTCTTTTTAATGATTATGGCAAAAGTAGTATTAGTTACCGGAGCAGCAAAGGGCATCGGTAAAGCGATTATTCTTGAGCTGGCCAAAAGCGGATATGATGTGGTAATCAATTATCTGACTTCCGAAAAACAGGCTTGTCAATTAAGACAGGAGGTTATCGAAAAGTATCAGGTCAATTGTTTAGCCATTCAGGCGGATGTTTCCGATGAGAAGCAGGTCGATGGGATGTTTAGTGAAATTGAAGCAAAATTAGCTTCGGTTGACGTTCTGATTAATAATGCCGCCATCGATTTGTCGAATTTGTTTTCTCTTAAAGATGCCGACCAGTTTCGAAAAACCTTAGATGTTAATGTGGTAGGAGCCTATAACTGCGCTAAAAGAGCCTACCGGAAAATGGCGGAAAAACAGTACGGTAAAATTATCAATATCAGCTCGACTAACGGCATCAACACCTATTATCCGATGTGTTTTGATTATGATGCCTCAAAAGCGGCTTTAATTTCTCTGACTCATAATCTGGCAGTCCAATTTGCCCCATATGTTAATGTCAATGCGATAGCACCGGGCTTTATCGGAACCGAAAGCGAACTGGAGGGATACGATCCCGAATTCTTGCAGCAGCAGCAGGAAATAATATTGGTTAAACGGTACGGAAAACCGCAGGAAGTTGCCTATCTGGTCAAGTTTTTGATTAGCGATCAGGCTCAATTCATCAATAACAGTGTTATCAGAATTGATGGCGGACAATTATCAAGCACATAAAAAAGGCACAAGCCTTTTTTATTTGATGTTAATATTTGATAACGCCAGTAAAATCGAGAGTTTGCCATATTGATAAGACATTCCGCCTTGCAGATATAAGGTATACGGTTCGACTACCGGAGCATCGGCTGATAATTCGATTGTGCTTCCTTGGGTAAAACTGCCGGCTGCCATAACTTCATCAAACGGATAACCCGGCATTGGTGCGGCCAGCACCTTAACAAATGAATCAACCGGAGAAGAGGATTGAATTCCCTGAGTAAAGTTAACAAGGTTTTCTTTACTGTTTAGCTGAACGGTTTGAATGATATCGGTTCTTGCCTGTTGATAGCTTGGCGAAACATTATCAAAACCGAGTTTTTCCAGCATATAAGCTGAAAAGATAGCGGTTTTTAAAGCTGAATTAACGACCGTAGGGGCATTGAATACTCCTTTAAAGAAGGAATTATTCAAGTTAAAGTTGGCTCCCTGTTCTTTGCCGATTCCCGGAGCAGTTAATCGTTCAGCAATCAAGTTAATTAAATCACTGTTTCCGGCAATGTAACCGCCGCAAGAGGCAATTCCGCCGCCTAAGTTTTTCATCAAAGAACCAACTACCAAGTCAGCCCCGACATCGCCGGGCTCTTTTTTTTCAACCAATTCACCATAGCAGTTATCGACCATAATGATTACTTCCTGATTTACTTCTCTGATTTTTTGAATAACATTGCCTATTTTTTCGATACTTAAAGATAAACGGGCAGAATAACCTCTTGATCTTTGAATTTCAACCAGTTTTACATCGTGTTTTTTTAATCTTTCAACAATCTTTGCGGTATCAAAATCATCATTAATCAAATCGATTTGTTCATACTTTACGCCATGAGCTTTCAATGACTGCCTGGATTTACCGATAATGCCGATCATTTCCTGTAAAGAATCGTAGGGCTTACCGGAAAGGGAAATCATCGTATCACCATATTTCAATAAGCCGGAAAAGCTTAAATACAGTGCATTGGTGCCGCTGGTAATCTGCGGTCTTACTAAACTGTCCTGACAGCCTAAAATAGTTGCGAATATCTTTTCCAGTTTATCTCGTCCGCTGTCGTAATTGCCGTATCCGTTGATATCAGCAAAGTCACTATATGATACTTTATTTTCAATAAAAGCAGACAAAACCTTATTGGAATTGTAAAGGGTAATATCATCAAGCTGGTCGAATATCTCTTTCAAATCATCATCGGCCTGTTTAGCCAGCTGTAAAAGTGCGGGATTTATTTTATCTAAAATCATCAATTTTTCTCCAATCTATTATCCATACTATTATAAACTAAAAATAGTTAAACAATTGTTCGCCACGGATAAAAAATAGTTAATAATACACAAAAATATAGTAAAATGAATAAAAAAGGGAAGGTATTAAGTTATGATAAAATTTGATTATGTGGTTAATAATGTTTTAGGAATTCATGCCCGTCCGGCGGCTTTGCTGGCTCAGTTTTGCGTCAATTGTAAAAGTGTTGTCACCATAACTAAGGATGATATATCAGCCAATGGTTCTGATGTTTTAAGAATATTATCTTTGAAAGCCCAAAAAGGCGATCGATTGACAATAACTGTCGAAGGCGGTGAAGAAGAAAAAACCGCTGAAGGTTTAAAAGATCTGCTTCATAAAGAATTTGAACAGAAGAAAGTCGAAGTATTAAAAATTGCCTTCTTCGGTACCAAGGATTATGACAGAACATTCTTCTCACAACTGGCTAAGGATAAGGGAGAAGGAACCTATAATTGCGATATCAAATATTTTACAAGCCGATTGACCAATGAATCTGCTTATCTGGCTAAAGGCTTTGATGCCGTTTGTATTTTTGTTAATGACGAATGCGGCAGAGATGTCGTTGAACAGCTTTACGAAGACGGCGTAAGATTGATTTTATTGCGTTGTGCCGGCTTTAATAATGTCGATTTAAAGGCTACCAAAGAATACGGTATTACGGTTTTAAGAGTACCGGCTTATTCGCCTTATGCGGTTGCTGAGCATGCTATGGCGATTTTACAGCAGGCTAATAGAAGACTTCATAAGGCTCATAATAAAGTTAAGGATAACAATTTCGCTCTAAGCGGTTTATTAGGTTTGGATTTACATAATAAGGTTGCCGGAATAATGGGAACCGGTAAAATCGGAGTGTGCATGGCTAAAATCTGTAAGGGTTACGGTATGACTGTTTTAGGCTGGGATGCTTATCCGAATATGCAGTTGCAGGAAGAAGGCATTTTGACTTATGTCAGCAAAGACGAGTTGTTAAGAAAGGCAGATTTGGTTTCTTTACATGCTCCGTTAATCATGGGAGAAAATGGCACATTTCATTTGATTAACAAGGATACTATCGCAATGATGAAAGATACGGCGATGATTGTTAATACGGCTCGTGGCGCATTAATTGATAACGAAGCTTTGATTGAGGCTTTAAAACAGGGAAAGTTCCACGCCGTTGCTTTGGACGTTTATGAATCGGAAGACAGCAATGTTTATACCGATCATTCAGATGATGTGATAACAAACGATACAACCGCACGTTTATTAATGTTCCCGCAGGTAGTATTGACTTCTCATCAGGCTTTCTTTACCAGAGAAGCCTTACAGTCAATCGCGGTTGTCACTATGGAAAATGCCCGTAATTACAACGAAGGAAACGATTACGGCGAATTTGAAGTCAGAGGATAAGATATGGAAGATAAATATGTTGACTTAGCAATTAGTAAGACTTTGGAATTGCTGGCAATTGATTCACCGACCGGCTATTGTAAAAAAGCTGTTGCTTATCTCAAAGAACAGTTCGATAAATTGGGTTATGAAACCAAAATAACCAATAAGGGCGGCTTATTGGTTGACTTTGGCGGTGAAGATAATCAAAATGGCTTACTGTTTGAAACTCATGTTGATACCTTGGGAGCGATGGTCAGCGAAATAAAAAGTAACGGTCGCTTGAAAATAACCAATTTGGGTGGTATGAATGCCAATAATGCCGAAGGTGAAAATGTCAGAATTATTACCCGTGAGGGTAAAATCTATGAGGGAACCGCTCAACTGGTTAATGCCTCAATTCATGTCAACGGTCAGTATGATCAAACCAAGCGCAATTGGGATAATGTTGAAGTGGTTATCGATGAATTGGTTAAAAGCAGGGAAGATGTTAAGAAACTATCAATAGAAGTGGGAGATATTGTCTGTTTTGAACCACGAAGTAAGCTTACCGCTTCCGGCTATATTAAATCCCGGTTTTTAGATGACAAGTTAAGTGTCGGGATGCTGATCGCTTTGGCACATTATTTGGTTGATAAACATATAAAACTGTCAAGAAAAGTCTATGGCCATATCACCGTTTTTGAGGAAGTCGGTCATGGCGGTAGCGGCAGTGTGCCGGAAGGCATTACTGAAGCTATTTCGATTGATATGGGATGTGTCGGAGAGGGACTAAACTGCAGTGAAACCGAAGTATCAATTTGCGCCAAGGACAGCGGCGGGCCTTACAGCTATGATGTTGTTACCAAGTTAATTGAAGCGGCCAAGAAGGAAAATGCTGATTATTGTGTTGATGTTTATCCGCATTATGGCAGCGATGTGGAAGCAACCCTGGCAGCCGGATGCGATGTTGCCTTTGGTTTGATCGGTTCAGGGGTTTACGCTTCTCACGGTTATGAAAGAAGTCATAGAGATGGGGTAAAAAACACATTGAAAGTTATTAAAGGATATTTGAATATCTAAAATACAGCAAAAAAAAGAGTAGAAATACTCTTTTTCTGGTTGACTTTCCATATAAGAGGAAGGTTTATAATCAAACCGGTTAGGAGGAAAACAGATGCAGAAAGAGAATTTATACCGTATAGGTTTGTTTGCCCAAATGAGTCATTTGACTGTTAAAACGCTCCACTTTTATCAAAGTAAGGGTTTATTGTTGCCGGTTTTGGTTGACGAAGAAAACGGTTACCGTCATTACAGCAGTTCGCAGTTAATAGATGTCAGTGTTATTTTGGCCTTAAAGGAAGCCGGATTTACCATTGATCAGATAAAGGAATATCTGGATAACGGCTGCGAGCGTAAATATCTGGAGAATTTAAAGGTGATTTTATTGAACCGACTGGCTAAAACAACTGATCAGTTAAGTAAACTCCAACAATTAATCGGTCAGGATGATGACACTTTGTATCCGGTAGTATTAACCACAATCGAAAAGGCTTACTGTTGCTGCTACCACAGCAGTATCGACAATTATCAGCAGCTTGCCGAAGTAATGTGTCAGTTCGGTCAGTTAATGGAAGAAGCGGGCTGTAAGTGCAGTCAAGATGATTATTGTTTCACTTGTTATTGTCAAAAACCTCAGCCCGATCAAAAGATAGAAGTAATGGTCTGCCAGAAAATTGACAGCTATCAAAAAGATGTCGAAGGTCTATTGTTTAAAGAGTTTGACAGCGAACAAATGGCAACTATCTATCATAAGGGATCCTACAATTCGTTAGCTAAAAGCTACAACAAATTAATAGATTATCTCACTGTTAATGAGCTGGAAATAACATCGGATATCAGGGAAGTATATATTGACGGAATTTGGAATAAAGATGATGAAAGCCAATGGCTGACTCAAATTCAAATTCCGGTAGGAAAAAAACAATAATAAAAACGGCACCGACTTAATTGCGGTGCCATTATTGTTTTGCCTGCTTAGTTAATTAGATAAATGGCTATTGTTGGGGATTATTGGCTGACATAACTGCATCAATAGCAAGTGCTACACTGATGGCGATAACCGGATCAAAATCGTCATTGACTGCAATTTGATACTTATCCGCAACAGTTAACCATTGTTTCGTGATCGTAGCTACTGTTGTTTGGTTATGATTAATGGTATAATCATGGGCTAAAATATCTCCGCTGATTGTTAAAGCGCTGTTTTTCAGATAATAATTCGGCTTAAAGAGGGTCAGTTCTTTAACCAGCGTACCGATAGGCTGACCGTCACGGTAGATTTCAAATTGCGGAAGAAGGGTTAATACTTTTTGTTCGATATAGCCAACTTGCTGGTCATAATGGTCATAGATTCTGAATTGCTTGCCGAAACTTAAAAACTGGCCTTCAACATAATAGGCAACTTTGCCGTCTTGATCGTAGATGTCAAATTTATCATAAAAAGTAAAGAGTTTTTGTTCAATATAATATTTCATTGTTTTTTCTTCCTTCTAGTTTTATTATACATATATCTTAATAAATAGACAATTTTGTTTTGTCTATGTGCTAAAATAAAGCAGATAAGGGATAATTGTTTTCCTGTGCTGGAATTATAAAGAGCGGCTTTAAGACTGTTTAGGGCTGTCGATAATCTTATTATTGTCAGTTATTATATGTGAGGAAATTAGGATGAAGTTTTTACATTTGGCAGATTTACATTTGGGAAAGAGATTAATGGATGTTGATTTGATTGAAGATCAAAGATATGTCTTAGAACAGGCAATCAGTATTATGACAGAGATGGATTGTCTGATAATCAGTGGGGATGTTTATGATAAACCTATTGCGCCGGTTGAGGCGATGAACCTGTTTCAATGGTTTATTACGGAAATTGTAAAGCTGAACAAACAGATTTATATTGTCAGCGGTAACCATGATTCAAATAAGCGTTTAGCATATTTTTCGACACTTTTATCTGCTAAAAATGTTTTTATCAGTGATAATTTTGCAGGGAAATTGCAGTCTTACGAGCTTACTGATCAATATGGTGAAATCTATATTCATCTTTTACCTTTTATCAAGCCGGCTGATGTAAGAAATTTTTATCCTGATTTGGAAATTAAAACATATCAGCAGGCCATCGAAGCAGTGATAAATAACAGCTGTTTCGATAAAACAAAGCGGAATATTATCGTTGCTCACCAATTCATTACCGGAGCAAGCCGGAGCGATTCGGAAGAATACTTTGTCGGCGGACTTGATAATGTTGATGCCAGCTGTTTTGCTGACTTTGATTATGTGGCTTTAGGTCATTTGCATAACCACCAATCAGTCGGGAAAAAGACGGTTGTATATGCCGGCTCCCTTTTGAAATATTCCTTTGCGGAAAGCAGGCAGAATAAGTGCTTTACAATTGTGGAAATGAAACAAAAAGGTGACTTGCTAATCACAACCGTTCCGGTTAAATTTATAAGAGATGTCAGAGAAATCGAAGGATATTTTGCTGATTTAATCCGGCAGCAGCCCAGCAACGATTATTTGAAAGTGACTGTTCATGATGAAGAGGTGAGTGTGGATTTTCGCAGTCGACTGTTAATGAACTACCCGAATATGCTGAAGATGGTGGTTGAAAATTCCAAGACGAAAGAAGAAAAAGAGATATTGTTAAATGAAATATATCAGAATAAGCAGATTGATGAGCTGTTTATTGATTTTTATAAGCTGCAAAACAACGGTCAGCAGCCGTCAAATGAGCAACTGCAGTTATTAATGGAAATAGTTAATGAATTAAAAGGAGAACAACAATGAGACCCTTAGTATTAACGATGAACGCTTTCGGACCTTACGGTCAGAAATGCGAGATAGATTTCAGAAATTTTCCTGCCAAAGGTTTGTATTTGATTACCGGTGATACAGGGGCCGGCAAAACAACAATTTTTGACGGCATTTCCTTTGCTTTATATGGGGAGGTTTCCGGCGGCAAAAAGCGAAAAGACAGCAATCTGTTAAGAAGCGATTATGCCGGCAATGAGCAAACAACTTATGTCAGTTTACTGTTTGAACACAAGGGGAAGACTTACTTAGTCAATCGCAGTCCGATTTATACCCATCTTGTAAAAAATAAAGAAAAACAGGAAGGTTCTAAAGCCAGTATTGATATTGTTGAAGCGGATGGCAGTCAAAAGTGTCTCAGCAGTTCGATTGAAGAAGTCAATAGGATTATCAGAGAGCTGATCGGCTTAACCAGAGAACAGTTTTCGCAGACCGTGATGATTGCTCAGGGTGATTTTATGAAGATTATCAACGGCAAAAGCGAAGAGCGTCGAGCATTGTATCAGAAAATCTTTAACACTTCAATTTACAATGACATTCAAATGAAACTGAAAGATCTTAACAGTAATGCCAGAAATGAATATGAAAAATGTTTGAACAATATTTCAGGCAGTTTTAATCATCTTAGAATTCCGGCAGATTACAGTGCTAAAGCAGAAGTGGAACACGCCATTTCCCAACCGGAAAATATCAGGGATGCTGTCAAATCTGTTAAGAAAATGATTGATGTTCAAAATGAGGAATACCAAAAGTTGCAGCAGCAGCAAAATCAAAATCAGACAAAATTACATTCTCTCACCCAGCAATTGACCGCTTTCAAGGAAAATAACAACCGATTGGATAAGATTAACAATCTTCAAAGCAGATATCAGAAGGAAATTGTCCGGCAAGAACAAAAAAATCAAACTGATATTATGCGTTTGAATAAAGCCAAAGCAGCTAAAAATGTCAATTCTTACGCCTTGCTTTTCAAGCAAAGCCAAGACAGTCTGGCTAACGATAAGACTTTGCTGGAAAACTGTCGAAAGGAAATCGAGAAGGCAGAGGTCTTATTGCCGCAAGCCTTGACGGATTATCAAAACAGCGAAAGCATTTATTTAAGTGAGAAAGCCGTAATTGAAAAGGAAAACGAAAATCTGGATAAAGGCAAAGAACTGATTGAAAAACTGGCTGAGCTTAAAAAACAGTTGGAAATAAGTCTTAAAAGAAGTGAAGCAAAAGCCAAGGACCATCAGGAAAAACAAACAACCTATCAACAGGCTAAACAGTTATTTTTCGCTAATCAATATGGCATAATTGCTCAAGGGCTTGTTGAAGGACAAGCTTGCCCGGTTTGTGGCTCTAGCGTCCACCCAAACAAGGCGGTAGTTGTCGAAAGCAATGTCAGCCAAGCCGGCTTAAATCAAGCCGAGCAGTTAGCCAATTCGGCTTATAAGGATTATTTGCAGGCGGAAAAGGAATTGTCACTACATCAAAACGATTACGAAAATGTTTTAAAACAATTGAAAAGCATAAATATTGCTTATGATACTAAAGCCGATGACTTAAAAGCGCAAAAGCAGCAAAATGACATTAAACTTAAGAAACTGTATAAACAATATCAAGACTTTAAGCAAATCAGCGATGATCTTAAAAGCCGTTATGATAAATTAAACGGTCAAATCACGCAGTTGACTGACAATGTGGCTTTATGGACAAGCAAAGTGATAGAAACGCAAAAGGATTATCATCAAGCATTAAAGGATAATGGGTTTGCCAATGAGAGCGAGTATTTAGCCGGTTGTCTTGATGAGCAAGCAGCAAGCCAATTGGAAAAAGAGATTAAAACCTACCAGAGCAATCAAAAATCAATTGTTGATCAGATAGCTTTGTTAAAAGGGCAGTTGACTGATGATAAATATCAAAATATTACTGATATGCAAACACAGATGGATCAATTAAAAGCAGTCATTGAACAGGCTGAAAAGCTGATAAATCAAAAGAATACCGATTTGACGATTAATCAGGGCGAATATGATAACTTAGGAAAGTTACAGCAACATTATAATGAGCTTTTGAAAAGATACCGGCTTATCAGCGAGCTGTATGACAATATTTCGGGTAATAAAACCAGCCAGGTCAAAATCACTTTTGAAACTTATGTGCAGCAGTTTTATTTCTTGCAGATTATTGTCGCTGCCAATAAAAGACTGGAGGTTCTCACTAACGGTAATTATATTTTGCGTTGTAAACCTCAGCCTAAAAATATGCGCAGTCAGGCCGGACTGGATTTGGATGTGTATGACAGTTCAACCATGCACTGGCGTGATGTTTCAACTCTATCGGGCGGCGAATCGTTCTTGGCCTCTTTAGCTTTGGCGTTAGGCTTATCTGATGTTGTCAGTAACAACAGCGGAACCGTCAGAATTGATACCATGTTTATCGATGAAGGATTTGGCTCACTTAGTCCGTCTGCTTTAAATCAGGCGATAAAAATGCTGGACAGTTTAGCTCAATCTGATACTCTTGTTGGAATTATTTCCCATGTTGACACGTTAAAAAACAGAATAGATAATCAGATTGTTATTGAAAAAACCAACACGGGCTCAGTTGCCAAAGTGGTCGTTGGTTAGAAAGGAACAAATTATGAATAAACCAATAGATATTACAAAGGTAGTATTGACTACCGAAAGGCTGACTTTAAGAAGCTGGCAGCCGGATGATTTGAATGACTTTTATAATTATGCCAAGGTTGATGGGGTTGGGCAGATGGCAGGATGGAATCCGCATAAAAATATTGAAGAATCTCAAACCATCTTGAATCATTTTATTGAGGGAAAACACACCTTTGCACTGGTATATCAGTCAAAGGCGATTGGCTCTTTGGGCATTGAAGAATATAATGAAGAAACTTTCAGTGAATTTGCTTTGTTGCAGGCTAGAGAAATCGGCTATGTGCTGGCAAAGGACTACTGGGGTCAAGCATTAATGGTCGAAGCGGTTAAGGCGGTTATCGATTATCTTTTCAATGAAGTTGATTTAGATGCAATATTTGTCGGTCATTTCGTCAGAAATCACCAATCGCAAAGAGTAATCGAAAAAGCCGGTTTCCAGTTTTTGAAAAATTCAACCTATCAGACCCATTATGATACACTGGAGACAACTAGAGAATATGTAATGTATAATCCTAAACACGCTTATGAAGACTTTAAACGGATAGATTAAGAAGCGTTTGATTTGCTTTTGATGATAAATTGTTGTAATCTATCTTATAAATGGAGATAAAAAGTATGGTTAATGAATCTGCGGAAATGTATTTGGAAAATATTCTGATTTTACTGCAAAATAAAGGTCAAATTCGTTCAATTGACGTGGCTGAGTATATGAATTATTCAAAGCCGTCAATATCAAGAGCAGTAAATTTATTGAAAGATAAGGGGTATATCATTATTGATAATAATGGTTATATTTCATTTACCGAAATCGGCAGAGAATATGCTGAAAAAGTGTATCAGAAACACCTTGTCTTGTCTAAGGCACTGATGCTTTTGGGAGTGGACGAGGAAACTGCTACTTCAGATGCCTGCAAGATTGAACACGTTATCAGTGATGAATCATTTGAAGCAATAAAAAAGCACATTCATAAGCTTTAATTTAGGTTATAATGATATATGTAGGAAAAAGGAGAATTTTTATTATGAAGATTACACCACTTCAGCAGGCAAGACTTCAGTATCAGCCAAAGCTGCCTGGAATGTTAAGAAATGGAATTAATGAAATCAGTGTTTTAGAGGGTGAAGAGACTTGTTCAGTAGCCGATCAAGAGAAAATCAAGGAATTATTTCCTTGCACTTACGGCAAAAAAGAAATCACTTTTGTAAAGGGGACAAATACTTCAGAAACTAAAAAACAGGTTGTCGGAGTTATCTTATCAGGTGGTCAGGCTCCCGGCGGACACAATGTAGTCTGCGGTTTGTATGATGCCTTAAAAGCAACCAATAAGGATAATGTTTTACTTGGTTTCAAAGGCGGCCCAAGCGGCTTATTAAATGATGACTATTTAGAATTTGATAATGAATATATCGACCAGTTTAGAAATACCGGTGGATTTGATATAATCGGTTCGGGAAGAACAAAACTTGAAACGGTTGAACAATTTGAAGTTGCTGCCGAAGTCTGCAAGAAACATGGTGTAACAGCCATTGTTATCATCGGTGGTGACGATTCAAATACCAATGCGGCTGTTTTAGCAGAATATTTTGCTGCTAAGAAAACAGGTGTGCAGGTTATCGGTTGTCCAAAGACAATCGACGGTGATTTGAAGAATGATGATATTGAATGTTCATTCGGTTTCGATACCGCAACTAAAACTTACAGTGAATTAATCGGTAATATTGAAAGAGATGCTAATTCAGCTAAAAAGTATTGGCACTTTATCAAGGTTATGGGAAGAAGTGCTTCGCATGTTGCTTTGGAATGTGCTTTGCAGACTCAGCCAAATATCTGTTTAGTATCTGAAGAAGTTGCTGAAAAGAAAATGAGTCTGTCTTCAATCGCTAATTACATTGCTGATTCAGTATGTGCCAGAGCCGAAAGGGGCTTAAACTTCGGTGTAGCGATTATTCCGGAAGGAGTAGTTGAATTTGTACCTGAATTTAAGACACTAATCAGCGAGATTAACGAATTATTAGCCGGCAGCAAGGCTGACCAGTTCAATAGTTTACAATCATGGCAGGAAAAATACTGCTTCATCGAAAACGGATTAACTAAGGCTTCAATGGAAGTATTTGCTTTGTTGCCTGAATCAATTCAGCAGCAATTATTCTTTGAAAGAGATCCGCATGGAAATGTTCAGGTTTCCTTAATTGAGTCAGAAAAGCTATTCTCAGCTCTTGTTAAGAATGAATTGGATAAGAGAAAAGCGGCTGGTACCTTCAAGGGTAAGTTTACAGCTCAGCATCATTTCTTCGGATATGAAGGAAGATGTGCTTTCCCAAGTAATTTCGATGCCGACTATTGTTACTCATTAGGTTATAATGCCTTTATGTTAATTCAATACGGCTATACCGGTTATTTGTCAAAGGTATCTAACTTATCACAACCGGCTCAGCAATGGGTTGCCGGCGGTATGCCAATCACTAAGATGATGAATATTGAAAGAAGACACGGCGAAGATAAGCCGGTTATCAAAAAGGCTTTGGTTGAACTTGATGGAGCACCATTTAAGTATTTCCAAGCCCACAGAGACATTTGGGCAGTTGAAACAGCATTTACTTATCCGGGTGCAATTCAATATTACGGACCATCGGAAGTGTGTGATTTAACAACTAGAACATTGGCTTTGGAAAAAGGCAATTAAACCTTAAAAGAACCCCTTGTGGATTAAAAGGAGCCCGTTAAGTTTTCTTCAACGGACGAGTTTTTACAATCTGAAAATGGGAATTGCGAGCAGTTGTATGGGCTGGATTTTATCAGTTTTATAAAAAACGATGGTTCAGAAATAACTTTTGTTAGAAATCATATCACGTTGAGCAGTTCACAAGGTTACAGCTTTGCGCCGGAAAAATGAAAACTTAAATGAAGGACGGGAAGCTGCATTTAGGGAGGCTTTCAATAATAGTGGTGAATGAAGATCGTTCGATAATAGAAAGATTATCAATTTACCTCAAAAACTGAAAGTGAGAGTTTTAACCAGTTAAATAAAAAAAGAAGGAACTCCTTCTTTTTTTTGTTTAACAACTATCTTGGTTAATTCTTCGATCAGGTCGTTATGTAAATACTGGTTGATGTAATATGGTACCAAATCATTTTTCATCTCAATACGATAGTAATAAATAGATTAACAAGCATAAAAAAACAACCCATCTGGATTGCGTAAATATATGAAATATACTCTAAGAGTTTATTTACGATGGAGCGGATGACGAGAATCGAACTCGCGTAGTCAGCTTGGAAGGCTGAAGTTCTACCATTGAACTACATCCGCATTTTCAAGTGGTGACCCGTGGGCGATTTGAACGCCCGACCCCCTGATTAAAAGTCAGATGCTCTACCTACTGAGCTAACGGGTCACATGGCTGGAATGGCTGGGTTCGAACCAGCGAAGTGCCAGAGTCAAAGTCTGGTGCCTTACCACTTGGCTACATCCCAATATCCGGTAAATAAATGGTGGGAGGGGGCAGATTCGAACTGCCGAACCCATAGGGAACAGATTTACAGTCTGCCGCGTTTAGCCACTTCGCTACCCTCCCGCTTTAGTTAAAAAAATGGTGCCGGATATAGGACTTGAACCTACAACCTACTGATTACAAATCAGTTGCTCTGCCAGTTGCGCTAATCCGGCACAATGGTGGAGGTTAACGGGCTCGAACCGCTGACCCTTTGCTTGTAAGGCAAACGCTCTCCCAACTGAGCTAAACCTCCATAACCACAATGCTTTAATATTTTAGCATTCAAACCGGAATCTTGTCAACACTTATTTTTTGTAATTTTATAAGTGCCTGTTAGCTGCATGTGTAACCCTATAAGGTTGTGCAACAACAGTATTATTATACACAAGATATAACAATAATTAAAGACTTTTTTATTTCTTTCATAAAGTTTTTTGTTGGTGTTTTTAAAATCATAAAGTGTAGTATAATTAAGAAGGTAAAAAGATAGAGGTGCTTATATGTTAAATATCTTTAATAAAACTGCCATTACCAGAAATCAGAGATTTCAAAAAGCTTTGATTTTGAGTATTGGCTTAACTGTTATTTTTTTGTTGGCGTTTATCTTGATCGTTAACCTGTTCCATTTCTTACCGAGACTGTTATATTTTGCCGCTGCATTTTGTATTGCTTATGTCGTTTCCAATTACGGTCGGGGAGTGCAATTGAGATTTTCTGTTTTGGCAGCGGTTTGCGTATTGGTTTTAATCGTAGTATGCGATTTGTATATTGTCGGCTTTGACTTCGGTTATTTTTTATCGGATCATTTATCATTTGATTTTTCGACTATATCTTTGGATTTAATCGAGATTTTTTCTATCTATTATGCTTTCACAAATTCGAGGGTGGTTAGATAATTATGAAACGTTACGGATATCCTTTAATAGTCATTGTACTGGCTTCTTTGTTGCTTTATTTATTCAGAACATATGTTTCAGTCAGTGACCAATATACCATTTACATTATTTTAGAGAGTCTGGCGCTGTTTATTTTTGGCGTTTACTTAAATGGTTATAAATCCAGAAAATCAAACGGCTGGGTTAAGAAGTTTATTGTTTTCTTTGCCTTTATGCTGCTAGTATTTATGCAGCTTGGTATCTTTGAATTAAAGATCATTTCTGTCGTATTATCATTCATCCGGGCCAACTCAATTATTTACTTTATGTTATATGTTTATTTAGGCTATATATTCTTTTAGGAGGTTTTTTAATGCAGACTAATCAAATTTATCACGGGTTTAAATTAGTCGAAATGATAGAAGTAGCAGAATTAAAGGCAACCGCCTTTTATTTTGTATATGAGAAAACTAAGACACCCTTATTCTATTTACAAAGAGATGACGATAACAAAAGCTTCGCCATTGGTTTTAAGACCGTACCGACTGACAGCACAGGTGTATTCCATATTTTAGAACATTCAGTCTTAAACGGCTCAAAAAAGTATCCGCTCAAAGAGCCGTTTGTTGATTTGCTTAAAGGTTCATTGCAAACCTTCTTAAATGCGATGACTTATCCAGATAAAACGGTATATCCGATCAGCAGCCGAAACGAGAAAGACTTTCTCAATTTGGTTGATGTGTATTTGGATGGGGTTTTTAATCCGAACTGTTTAAGCAATCCCAATATTTTTTATCAGGAGGGGATTCGCTATCAATACGATCAGACAACCGGTGAGCTTCAATACAACGGTGTAGTTTATTCCGAAATGAAAGGGGCATTTTCCAGCGCCGAGCGCTTAGCTGATCAATATTTATCCCAGTATTTATTCCCGGATACCACTTACGGCTATTGCAGCGGTGGAGACCCTGATGAAATTGTCAATTTGACATATCAGCAATTCTGCCAGTATTATGAAAAATATTATCATCCGTCAAATGCGATGATTTTCGTTGACGGCAAGCTGGATATCGAAAGACTGTTACAGCTGATTGATGAGAATTATTTAGGCAATTACCAATACAAAGATTCGGATATAAAGATTGCTTATCAGAAACCGCAGGTCAATGAAAAAGTCGTTAAGTATTATCAGCCGGTTGATGGTATTTATGAAAATCGGACGATAATCAATTTCGGTTATGTCATCTCATCTTTTGATGAATATGATAAAATCACCGCTTATAACATTATTGCCAAAGTCTTAGCCGATACCAATGAATCGGTTTTAGTAAAGGCTTTAGTTTCCGGCAAATTAGCCCAAAATGTTGAAGTTTCAGTTGTCGATGAACTGCTGCAACCGTATTTGTGTATCACAGTATATAATTGTGCCGAAAATGACTATGACAAAATCAAGGCAGTAATCGACAAAGTATTAAATGAGGTTGTCAATAAGGGGATTGATCAAAAGCTGGTTAAAGCCATTATCAGCAATATGGAATTTTCGGCTTTGGAAAGAGATTTTTCCAAAGTCCCGGCGGGGATTATTTACAGTTTGATTGCGATTAATTGTATGAATTACGGTGGTAATCCGTTAGACGGCCTAGTTTATAACGATATGTATCAAAGATTAAGGGAATTGGTTAACAGTGATTATTACATTGATTTAATCAAAGACGGACTAATCAACAGTAAGCATTTTGCTTCGGTTATTTTAAAACCGCAAAAGGGCTATAATGAGTTGCTTCAGCAGAAACGCAGAGCAAAACTGCAACAATACAAGGACGCACTTAATCAAGAACAGTTGGCTTCTCTAATAAAAATGAATGAGGAATTTGCTCTTTGGCAAAGCAAATCCGATACTTTGGAAGACAAGAAGTGTTTGCCAAAGTTGGATATCAGTGATATCGACCCTAAAGCTCAATATATCGAAAAGGAAGTTATTGAATATCAGGGGACAACCTTAATCACTTATCCGGCAAAAAATGAAAATATCACCTATGTTAATGAGCTCTATCAGATCGACGATTTAAGTAATGAGGAATTAGCATTGTTGTCATTGTTGATTGCTTTAATCGGTGAATTAGATTGTCAAAAAATGTCTTTGCAGCAGTTTTTGACTGATAAGTATGCTTATTTAGGCAGTTTTTCACTGTCGACAAATATTTTTAACAGTTACCATAATTCGGACAGTAAGATTATGCTGATCTGCAAATACAGTTATCTCAATAAAAATGAAGATAATGTCTTGTTTATGCTTGATCAGCTGTTAAATCATACTCTATTTGAGGATATCGACGCCATCAGAGAAATTTTAGTTCAGATTAAAAGTGATATGCAGCAGGCAATCGTTTCTTCCGGTCAGCAGTTTGCCTTGTCCAGAGCTTTGTCGGCTCTTTCAGGCGATAAAGTTGCTGCTGACTTTATCAGCGGTTACAGCTATTATCAAACAATCTTACAAATTATGCAGCTGGATGACAGTCAACTTCAAAAGCAGTTGCAAGACTTATATTGCAAAGTCTTTGACCGTAACCGGTTAACTTTGTCTTTATCAGCTCTGGATAATCAAACATTGGCAGCTAAGATTTGCCTGCAAAGATACTGTAAAAATGCAATAGGGCCAAAAGCCGAAAGAACTCTCAACGGTTTTGAAAATGAAGCAATCGAGATTAAAGGTCAGGTTTCCTTTGCGGCAATGGTAGCTGATACCAATGCCGTTACAGCTGATTTTTTAGGTCAGTTTTCGGTTATAGCCCGGATTATTTCCCTGGATTATCTCTGGAATGAAATCAGAGCAAAATGCAATGCTTATGGCTGTGGCTTATCGATAAAAAAGGACAGTTTGGCTTACTACTCATATCGTGATCCAAATCCGGCCAATTCCTTTGAGGTTTATAACAGCACCATAGATTATTTGAAGCAATTATTGACTTTGGATGTTAATTTGGACAGTTACATAATCGGAGCAATCGGTAACAGTGAACCGATCTTGACGGCAAAAAGTTCCATCTCAATCGGTAACAGGGAGTATCTATGCGGTATCGATTATCAGGATAAATGCCAATTTAAAAATCAGATTCTTTCTTTCAGCCGGTCGGATATTGCCGAGGCAATAGAACGATTGATGAAAATTCAGCACTACAAGATTTGTTTAGTCGGACCAAAACAAGCGATCGAACAGTGCAGCAACATTGAAACAGTAAATACTCTCTAACAAAAAAGCACCGATTACGGTGCTTTAGTTGTTGAAATGGCAGGGGTGGCAGGAATCGAACCCGCGTCAGCGGTTTTGGAGACCGCTGTACTACCATTGTACGACACCCCTAACTTGCCTATCAATCATAACACATTAACCTTATGTAATTCAAGAAAAATGTTATAATTGAACGGGTGATTTATATGGATAGAATAACAGAGTTATTAAAATTTATTCAAAAATTTAACGATGATCGTGATTGGAGGCAATATCATACAGCCAACAATATCGCTAAGTCAGTTGTTTTGGAAGCCAATGAGCTGTTGGCTGAATTTCAATTCGACTCAGTTAATTACGATAAGCAGGCAGTGCTTGAAGAATTAGCTGATGTAATGGCTTATTGTTTTGATATGTGTTTGACCTTGGAAGTCGACCCGATTGAAATCGTTTATCGTAAATATCAAAAGAACGCCGAAAAGTATCCGATTGAGAAGGCTAAAGGCAATTCTAAAAAATACAACAGTTTCTAAATAAAGAATTTGCGGTTAAGATATTTTTTTAATGGCGGAATCATACCGGCTAAGATAAAGAATAAGCCGATAAATAAGAAGCAGTTGCCCGGATAAAGTGACCAAACAAACATTTTGGTGTTGAAAGTAATGTGCTCAAATAGTTCAATAAGCACAAAAAACAGGGACAATGCGATAAACAGAGAGCCAACAATGAAATATCTGGCTCTTTTTATATATTTGAAAAGAGCGATAAAGGTGGTAAAGATAATGCAACTTGTTAAGCATATCGGCATAGCAAAACTGATAAACCAGTTTCCGTTTGTCTTGAAACAAACATATAAAAGATATAGGCAGATTGCCAAATGATTAATCGGTGAGAAGATGACATAATTCGGATTGAAAAACCATAATGGCAAAACAAAAATGATATAGAACAAAGCGATAGCGAAAACGACATAGCCGCTCCAGGCAAAATTGCCATACACGTTCAAGCAAATAACCAGAATTGTTGTGATTGCGATCAAACAAAGAACAGTCGCAATTGAAGCGATTGTCAGATTGCCTAAACGATGCTCCGGCAATAAATCCGAATAGTTGCTTTCCGGTTTTTCCTCGATTGAAAAAGCGCTTAAATCCAGCTGACATAAAGGACACTTTTTTACTTTATCGTCTAATTGTACGCCACATTTTACACAATACATATTTTACCTCCAGTTACTTTCAATTTTAACATTTATGCCTTCCCTGACTAATTTGGAAAAGAATAAGCGCTCTAAATCAGATTCTTTGATATTTCTAATCATATTGATATAGGTTTTACCGTTAAAAGATAAAACTCCGCAGTTATTCGGATAACTCTTTTGAACACCGACGATGAATTCCATACGTTCAATTTCATTTTTGAATTGCTCAGTACAGTTAGTGTTGCCCAAATTAGAGATATTTAAGCTGCCTTTCTTTTCCCCTGCTGAACGATATACTAAATTCATAATGGCATTTTTGATAAACAGGGGAAATATTCTTAAATACTTGTTGATTTCAGGATTAACATTGGCCGCAATTCGGCTGGCCATATTATGACTGGTTGTTTCATAAGCCAGTTGGTGAGATAATTCGTTACATAACTGCTGCAAGCTGTATTCACCCTTTTTCGGGTTTACGCCGACATTTACGGTTAAGACAAAATTTCTTAGAGTTGTCGTGTCGAATACTTTTCTCAAATTAACTGGAATTGTCACTTTCACCGATTTCATGCGGGTCGGTGATGCTTTTTTATTTTGTAATTCAATTAAACTTTCACACATAACAGCCGCTAAAAAAACCGTGATTGTGCAGTTATATTGATGAGCTTTTGCCAGTAATTCATCAGTAGAGATAATACCGGTGGTTAAAACAGAAAAATAATAGGAAATTCTGGTTCCGGTTAGTTTAAATGAATTATCCTCTTTTCGGCTGGCCGGATAGTTGTTGGAAAACTCCTTAAACCTGTCTTTAAGTTCCTCTTCTTCGGGTTGCTGACTGACATCAAGAAATAATTTGTCCGCTTTGTAAGTTAGTCCTTTTTTTAACTGGAGATAGTGAGCGACCAGAGTGCATAAAAAAATTCTGCCCGAGGTTCCATCACCAATTGAATGAAATAATTCTATCGCAATGCGATTTTTAAAATATAAAACTCTTAAACAGTTGTTTCTTAGTTCCTTCTTCCCCATATAAGTCAAAGGGTAACTGTAATCCATTTGAACGATTGGGTTGGTCTTGCTTTTTTGCAGGTAACACCAGAAAAAACCGTACTTTAATCCGACATAGAAACCCGGAAACCGACTGCGTAAGTCATTAACTGCCTGCTGCAGGATATCGGGATTAATCTCTTCTTTTAAGGTTGCTGATAAACGGAAGACATTACTCCACTTGCTGTTCATCGTGGCCGGAAATATCAGTGCAGCTGTATCCAGCCTAATCCACTCTTTACTAAATAAATTGTTCATAGACACTATTCTATCATAGAATATTGATTTTTCACTAAGATTTTGGTTAAAGGGGACCGCTAACATAATTAAAAAGGGGCTGTAAAAAAATAAAAATTTAGGAAACTATGTAGAGGCTTGCAGCCTCTTTTTCTTATAGTGAATGATAATATATAGATTTTATTTGAATATTTGTGTAAATGTCAATTAAAAAATGTAGATTTTTGGCGGTTAAAAATGTAGGTTTTT
>JBJFHD010000029.1:0-23872 GCA_051893335.1 Erysipelotrichaceae bacterium
TAGGGTTTTATTTTGTATTTGTTTGAGTTGTTTATTTTTTTACAGCTCCTTTTATTGAAATACCTGTTTTGCACCATATTTTCTGATTTTAAGAATATGGCAGCTGTTTTCACCGAATACTTTTTCGATTTCCTGTTTATATTGTTGAACAAATTCATTTTTGACAAAAGTCTGAATGGTTCCGCCAAAACCACCACCGTGAACCTTACATACCCCATTATCTTTTAAAACCATCTCTGAAATCATTAAGGCAATGGAAAGGGACTGACTGGAAGTATCATGTTCAGAATAGATATTCTGCAGATATTTGAAGCTGGAATCTCCGCTTTGTTTAACAGTTTTTATAAACAGTTCAATATCATTGTTTTTCAAAGCATTTGCCTCAACTGCAGCTCTTTCATTTTCCGAAAGAATATGCAATGACCTGATAATAGAACGATCACTGACCTGCTGTCTTAATTGAGAGATATTGTCTAAAATCTCATTTTGACTGACTTCGCTGATATATTGTTTGCCAAAATATTGGGCAACCGTTTTTAAATCATCAATAATGCCATTAAACTCATCCATCATTTTGGAATGCGATCCCTTACAGTCAACGATACACAGACTGTAACCGGATTTATCAAAATCATAGTTGATTTTTTCGACTTTTGGATTGTTTTCATCCGAAAAATCAAAACTAATCAGATTTCCGATAGAACAGCTTAATTGATCCATCAAGCCGGAAGCCTTACCGAAATAAACATTCTCGGCATAGCGGCAATATTTGGCAATATCAATCGGGCTTATCTCCATTCGATTATATAATCCATTGATAATCGTCGCTATCATAACCTCGAAGGCAGCTGAAGAGCTTAAACCCGAGCCGATAATGATATCGCTGGTTAAATAGGCATTAAAGCCTCCTAAACGATAGAAATCATTGTCCATTGCTTTTAATACACCCTTTACCAAACCTTTTGAATTATGATAATCTCTGCTGTCATAATCTATTTGGTTAATATTGATCAGGGGCATTTTTCGATCATTGGAATTGATCTTTATTAATCCGTTTCTGGCCGTAGCACAAACAGCGATTACATCAAGATTAACTGCTGAAGCTAAACCCTTGCCTTTTTGATGATCAGAATGATTTCCGGCTATTTCAGTTCGACCAGATACGGAGAAAACCGCTACATTATCAACACTGAAGGTCGCTTCATATTTTTCAATAGCTCTGATATATCTTTGTTTCTGATATGACAGACTGGCTTGATCGTTGTATAAATCGATAAAAATGTCATCATATCTTCCCTCGGCAATTCTCTGCTTTAGTAGATCCGACCTCATTTTCTACACACCGTTATCGCCTTCTATATATCTTGGATAGTCGATTGCTTCAATGATATTATAGCTACCATCATTGTAATATTTGATGGTATACTGCTCGTTTTCCTGCATAAAGACAGTGATATTCGGATTAACGCTGGCTTTAATTTGATATTTTTCGTTTTCTAAAGTAATAATGAAGTAATAAGTATTTCCGTCGATAACCGCTTCCTTAACTTGATGAATGATGATATCCTTGCTGATTAACATATCACTGGAAATGGTTTCCATACCCATCATCTTAATATAAGTATTGGCAGCTTCTTTTACACCTAAGGAAGCATCGGAAACCGATACTTTCTGATAATCGGCAACATCAACAAAAGCATACATCTTAACCAAACCGGCATCATCCTTTAATGATAATAAATATGTCGGTCTGCCGTTTAAATTAATCAACAGCGGGAAGGTTGAAACATAATTCTTTTCCTGAACCTTTCCGACTGCCGAATTCATCGCACTGTATTCTTCAGCTCCAGCAACGCCGTAATATTTAGCCTGGTGGGTTCTCATATTAACCAGAACAAATCCGATATTACTTTCGTCATTAGCGATTGAGGTGATACCGGTATACATATAAACATCATCATCTTTAACAATGTAAGTATAACCGTCAGTAGTCTGTACTACATCTTTTTGAGCAAACTTGCTGTTGATAAAGCCGTTACGATACAAGCCCCAGCAATCAATTTCATTCATTACAAGGTTAGCGTCGTAAACATTATCAATCCAACTCGGTACTTCGCTTACCGAATATTTTTGCGTTGTACCATCAATAGCGTTAACGGTAATAACTCCGCTGACAACAGTTTTCATATTAACCCAGGTATACTTTAGGGTTTGAATAACCCAGTATGGATTACCCTGTTCATCAATTTCAAAAGAAGCATCACCAATAATCTCAAACGGATAATGGAATCTGACATGACGGTATAAATCTTTTGAGAAATATGCCGATGGCAAATATTTTAAGCCTTCCTCAGTTTCAACCAGTTTTGCGCTGCCGGTAGTACAATCAACAATTACATATCCGGCAGTCCCGGACAAATTGGCGAAATACTTAAAGATACCATTGTGTTCCAAAGGCGTTACTCTGACAATCTGATTGTTATAGTTGATCAAAGAATATTCATCACTGACTGTAAACTGAGAAACCAGTGAAGCAATCTGACCGACAACACGGTCGCCGACCTTTTGTGAAGAAGCCTTATCTAACAAAGGTAAGTTGTCAAAATCAACTTCGGCAATATCTTCTTCAAAAGATGAACTGATAATATCAATTCTCTTGTTGTAGTTATCAGCATTGAATACCGGCGAGAAAATCATACAACCGATCAGATAAATTGCGACCATTCCAATTAAGATAACAGTCGGATAGAAAGCCTTGCCGTGTTTAAGTCCGCCTTTAAATGATTTTAATTGCACATAAATGAATAAAGGAGCAAACACAGCCGGGATAAAGAATACCCAGAATTCAATACTGGTCGGATTGATTGGAGGCAGCATGATATAATATGCTACCGCTACAATCACAATCCAAAAGATTAAAATATACTTTAGAATTTTATTTTTCATTTTTCATCTCTCATTTCTGTTGTTAAATCTTGCCGAGAAGTTTAAACATATTTTTCTTATATACTTCTACTCCCGGCTGATTAAATGGATTACTGTCTAAAAGCAATACACTCATTGCACAGCTTACAAAGAAGAAATAAATCATATATCCGTAATTTTCTTCATCAGAAGCATCTAAATGCAAAACAATATTCGGATTTCCGCCTACCTCATAATGAGCTTTTAATGTTCCTTCAAAAGCCATCTTATTAACCCAGTCAATACTCTTGCCGGCTAAATAATTCATATTATCCAAATTGGCAGGATCTTCAGGGAAAGTTAAATCATATTTTGGCTGATCAACCACCAGAACCGTTTCAAAGAAACATTTCGTTCCTTCCTGGATAAACTGCCCCATTGAATGTAAATCAGTAGTAAAGGTTGCCGAAGCCGGAACAATTCCCTTGCCGTCTTTGCCTTCCGATTCACCGAATAATTGTTTCCACCATTCGCCGACCATCGTCATAAACGGTTCATAAGTGATTAAAAATTCCACATCTTTACCCTGATTTTGCAAAATATGACGGATTACCGCATACTGGTAAGCAATATTAGTGTGTAAATCCGGGTTAGTCAAATCTTCTTTTGCTTTCTGACAGCCCTTGAAAATAGCCTTTACATCTAAACCACTGGCAGCAATCGGTAATAAACCTACCGCGGTAAAGACTGAGAAACGGCCACCGATATCATCCGGAATGACAAAACAACGATAATTGTTCTCAGTTGCCAGTTGCTTTAAGGTACCACGACTTCTATCTGTGGTGGCAATTATTCTCTTTTCGCATTGTTGCTTTCCATAGGTTTCCTCCAAATAATTTTTGAAGAATCTAAATGCAATAGCAGTTTCTGTTGTTGTCCCTGACTTAGAGATAACATTCAAATAAACGCTCTTTCCTTCAATATGTTTTAAGGTCTGATATAGATGGGTGCTGGAAACTGTATTTCCGGTATAGATAATTTCCAAAGAATCATCAGGATATAAGCCCTTGAGCATTTCAATCGCACTTCTTGCTCCCAGATAAGAGCCGCCAATACCGCAAACCAGCAAAACATCGGCGTTTGCTCTAATTTCTGCGGCTACTTCGATAATTCTTTCCAATTCTTCTTTATCATAATCAACAGGCCAATTATACCAGCCTAAATAATCGTTACCCTTACAGGTTTTATCAACGATTGACTGATGTAATTGATTGACTTTTTCTTGATAATCAAAAAGATTTTCTTTTAAATCAACGTGGCTGTAATCTAACTTAATCATGTGTTTTTCTCCTTTGTTATTTCTTCAGATATCCAAATCGGCAGCTGCTTTTCAAGTGATGCAAATCCGATACTTGTATTATCACAAATATTCTTTTTAGTCGGGATGGCATACTTGCGATTTTTTTGGATCGCTTTTAGCGAAAGCTTGTATTTGCCGGTTGAGTCAATATCAATTATTTTGACTACGATTTTTTCCCCTTTTCTAAAAAAACAATTAACATCATTGACAAAGAAGTCACTGATTTCCGAAATATGAATCAATCCGTCTTGTCCATTATCTAACTTTACAAAAGCTCCATATGATTTTATTCCAGTTATGACCCCTTGAACAACTTGTCCAATCCGATATCTGTTTTCCATATATTTTATTATAACAAGTTTGAGTTTTTATTGCTATTAGAATATAATTATTTAGGGGTGTTTATGTCAAATACTTTTATCGCAATCAGCGCTATTTCTGCCTGTTTGGCAGCTCAAATATTAAAACCTATCTGGTATTACTGCCTGCATCAAAAATGGGATTTCTCTTTAATCGGTGCCAGCGGCGGAATGCCTTCTTCTCACTCTTCATTAGTTACTTCCCTAACTTTAGCTGTGGGACTATCGGAAGGATTTAACTCCTCACTTTTCTATATTTCTTTATTTTTCAGCTGTATAATCTGTTTTGATGCCGCCAACGTCAGATACTATGCCGGTCAAAACATTTCTTTAACCAAAAAACTAATTGATGACTTAAAGGAATTGCATGATTTGGAGCTGCCCTTTAAAGATCCGATTTACCAGAAAAAGATGAAAGAAGTTCTCGGTCATACCTATATTGAAGTATTAGGCGGCATTATACTTGGAGTATTAGTCGTATTTGTTTGTTATATCATTATGAAAGGAGCATATTGATGGACACAGAAGAAAAAATCAAAACCATTATTGATCACATTCGTCCTTACATTAACGGCGACGGCGGAGATATCGAATTTGTTTCTTACCTCGATGGAATTGTTACCATCCGAATGTTGGGTGCTTGTGTGGGATGTTCAATGATTGATACAACCGTTAATGAAGGTATTAAGGGTTGGATTATGGATGAAATCGAAGAAGTCAAAGATGTGGTTGTTGAACAGAATTTTCCGGATTTCGAAATGAATTATCAGGATTTTTACTAAGAGGGCAACCCTCTTTTTTGTTTATATTTGACTATATATGCAAAATATATTATAATTTAGCAGTTGAAAAGATGGAGTGCTAAACATGTTTGGTTATTTAACGGCAAATTTAGAAATATTAACGCAGCAGCAAAAAGATAAATACAAAGGCTATTACTGCGGCTTGTGCGAAAGTCTGGAAAATGATTTTTCCTCTTTTGCCAGAAACACCTTGACCTATGATTTAACTTTCGGCTGTATCTTATTAAATTCGCTTAATAACTCTGCTGACTGTATAACAACTTATAAGAATTGTCCACTGCATCCCTTTAAAAAGCAGTTAATGATAACGACCGATTATAACAGTTATTTCAGTTATATGAATATGTATCTGACTTATTATAAGCTGCTTGATGATATAAATGATGATAATTCCCTAAGAGCCAAAGGAAACGCTAAAAAAATCAAAAAATATGTCGAGATAATCGAGGAAAAATATCCTTATGTTACTTCAATAATAAAACAACAGTTGTTAATCATGGCTCAGGCCGAAAAAGAAAATGTTACCAACTGTGATGTTTGCAGTAACTGTTTCGGCATAATCATAGCGGAAATTCTCTCTTTTATAACTGAGAATTCAAAAGAAGATTTAAAAAATTTCGGCTATCACCTAGGTAAATTTATCTATTTGATGGATGCCGTCATCGATCTGAAAAAGGATATCAAAAAACAAAGGTATAATCCGCTTGTTTTTTACAGTGATATAAATTATTACGAAATACTGATGATGGTAATGGAAGATGTTGACTTTTATTATCAAAAATTAGCCCTTAAACAAGACAAAGACATTATTGATAATGTCATTTATTCCGGCATCTGGAGTAAATATCAATTATCATTAAAGAAAGGAAAACAAAAATGAGAGATCCCTATGAAGTATTAGGTGTCAGTCGCAATGCTACTGATGAGGAAATAACCAAGGCTTATCGGCAGTTAGCTAAAAAATACCATCCTGACTTAAACCCGAATAATCCTGAAGCAGCCGAAAAAATGAAAGAAGTCAATAGTGCCTATGATCTAATCAAAAGCGGAAAAGCCAATCAGTATCAATACTCTAATGGCTCAGCAAACAGCACTAACAGCGGCTATGGCGGTTATTACAGCAACGGTCCATTCTCTTTCTATGATTTTACCGGTTTCTATCAAAGACAAAACAATACCTCTTATGATGACTATGATATCGTGGAAAGATATATTCAAAACGGTCAATACAGCAGCGCATTAAATCTTTTAAACAACATTCAAGTTAAAAATGCCAGATGGTATTATTTAAGTGCGCTGGCTAACTATTACAGCGGTAATAAGGTTACCGCTTTAGAACATATTGAAAAAGCCTGCCAGTTTGAACCGGATAACCAAACCTATCAACAGGCTAAAGATGCGATCAAACATAACAAAAGAAGCTACCAGAACAGCTTTAATCAATACAGCAAACCTTTCGCAACCAAAAATATTTGTTTATCATACCTGTTAATTCAGCTGTTATGTTCTTTGTTTGGCGGTAATGCTTGTTATTTCTTGCCTTGTATCTGCATATAATCATTAAGGAGGTTTTTTATGAAAAACTTTTTATACAAAATTCAAAACAAAATGCGAAATTTCATGGTGGGAAGATATGGAGTTGACCAACTTTATGTTTTCAATACCTATTTCCTTTTAGTATTGATTGTTCTTGAACTTTTCTTTAAAAACAGGATTTACAATTACTTAGTATTAGCCTTTATGATTTTCAACATCTATCGACCATTTTCCAAAAACCACAATGCCCGATACAAGGAAAATCAGATCTTTCTCAAACTTAAAGGAAAGGTAACTTCTTTCTTTAAACTGCAAAAAAAGAAATTTACGGAACGAAAACTGTATAGTTATAAAAAATGCCCTAATTGTAAAAAAACATTAAGGCTTAAAAAGGTTAAAGGAAAACATACCGTAGTATGTCCTAATTGTAAAAATGAATTTGATGTGAGAATCTAAATGATTCTTGCATCATTTTTTGTAGTGGTCTTCAATTAAATGTGCCACTTTATAGATATCTCCACAGCCCATAGTGATTACCAAATCTCCCTTTTGATAATGCTGAATCAGATAATCCTTGATGGCATTGAAATCTTCGATAACCACACACGGTTTGCTGATAAGCTTTTGTAAATCGGAAGAATAAATATTATAGGTATTAACTTCTCTTGAACCCATTATTTCACTTAAAATAATCTCATCAGCAATTTGCAGCACTTCGGCAAATTCTTTTAATAAGCTGGCAGTTCTGGAGTAAGTAAAAGGCTGGAAAACGCAAATCACTCTCTTATAATTCAACTGCTTGGCAGCTGATAAAGTTGCCCGGATCTCGGTAGGATGATGACCATAATCATCAACTAATGTAAAGCCAAACTCACCGATAAACTGGAAACGTCTAGCTGCTCCGGTAAATAAATCAAAGGCAGATTGAATATCCTTGCTGTCAATAGAGAGATAATCGCTAACAGCAATAGCCGCTAAAGCGTTGTAAATGTTGTGGCGACCGGGAATATGCAATTGAAAAGAACCAATTTTATCCTGTTTATGGTAAACCGAAAAACTATAACCCAATTTACCCATTTGAGCCTCAGTAAAATAATAATCGTTATGGCAACTTTCGCCAAAAGTGATTACTTCTGATGCAATATTCTGGCAGGCATTAACCGCTAACTGGTCATCGCCATTAACAAATACCACCTTAGCCCTTGAAACAAATTTATGAAACGAATTAACCAGATTATCCATAGTTTTGAAATAATCAAGATGGTCGTTATCGATATTCAAAAGTACGGCAATATCCTCACTGATATGCAAAAAAGTATCAACAAATTCACAGGATTCAACTATTAGATTTTCCGAATTTCCCACTACTCCATAATGGTCTACTGACGGTAATTTCCCTCCGATAACTGCACTAGGGTCTTTATGAGCATTAATGAGTATCTGTGTCAGCATACTTGTGGTAGTGGTTTTACCATGGGTACCAGATACTCCGATGACATTGTCATACATTCTGCTCAAGGCACCTAACAGCTCACTTCTTTCCATCACCGGAATATTCAGTTTTCTCGCTTGCTGCAATTCAACATTGTCATAAGATATGGCCGCCGAATAGACGACAAGCTGGGCAGAATTAACATTTTCGGCTTTATGGCCTAAAGAAACCTCGGCAAATTGCCTTACTCTTTTTAACGGGTCGGACTCATTATTGTCAGAACCGCTGATTTGATAACCTTTCTTATATAATATTTCGGCTAAAGGACACATACCTGAGCCTCCGATACCGATCATATGAATTCTTTTTATACTAAATAGATATTTATCCTGTTGAGTTAATTCTTTCATAAAGCACCTCTTAATAACGATATTATTATAAACTATTTTTGTCAAAATGCTTATAATATAACTATGGAAATCAACTTAGACAAAGGCAGAGCAGTAATCTTTGCCATTCTGCAAGAAAACGGATATGAAGCATACCTAGTTGGCGGATGTGTCAGAGACGCTTTGCTTCAAATCCCGTTTACCGATTACGACTTTACGACCAATTGTCAATTAGACGATCTTTTTGCGCTGTTTAATGATTATAAACTTGTTTGTCATAATCCGTATCTCTGCTCTGTTAAGGTGTATATCAACGATAAGGAATATCAGATTACCACCTACCGTCAAGAAGATCAATACAATGATTTCCGTCATCCTAGCAAGGTTGTAGTCGGTGCAAAGATACAGGATGATTTAGTCAGAAGAGATTTTACCATTAACAGTTTAGCCTACAATCCCCATACAGGAATCATCGATTTATTTAACGGACTGGACGATTTAAATAAGAAAATTATCAGAACGATCGACGATCCTTATCTTAGATTCAAGCAAGACCCTCTCAGAATTCTTCGAGCCTTGCGTTTCAGCAGTAAACTGAATTTTACTATCGAGCCTAAAACCTCAATTGCTTTAAAGGACGAATGTCAGTTAATCAAGCACTTATCAAAACAGCGTATCATTGCTGAATTCGACCAAATAATTCAAAACGAGTATCTAAAAAAAGTGTTTATCGACTATAAGGAGGTCTTCTGCCAAATCTTTGAGCAGCTTCGCTATGTCAATGATTCGCTGTATAAAACTCGGATTAGAACGATCAGTCAGGCAAAAAACGATTTAGCGATTCGTTTAGCGATGTTTTATCAAATGTTTGATAATTACTCTGAACTTTTACAACTCTATCACTATCCGAAAAAAATGACCGAAAAAATCAGTTTTCTGATTGATAACTGCCATTTGTTTGTTTCAATTGATGAAATCAGCCTGAAAAAATCACTAAAACAGTTTGGTCAGGCTAATCTGAATGATTTAATGCTTTTTCAAAAAGAAATGGCTTTAATTGACGAAGCATATTACACTTGTTATCTTAAAAATGTTAATGAGCTGATTACTCAGAAGAAATGTTACAATCTAGCCGATTTACAACTCAAGGGAAACGACTTAATCGGTTTAGGCTATCAGCCAAGACAAATCGGTGATATCTTAAACAGTCTACTCGATAAAGTAATCGAAAACCAACTAGACAATAACAAAACAGACCTGTTAAATGAATTAAAAAAGAAGAACCATTAAGATTCTTTGAAATCATCAAATAACGATAGATTTTCAATAGTCAAAGGTTCTTCTTTAATTGTTTTTTCCATATCGGCTTCAAGAGCAGCATTTACCTTGCCATGAGGAGGCTGCAGCCGTTTAATCTGATTTTCATCAATTTCCGTTAAAAAGTCATCGATTGTCATATTCGCAATTCGCTCATCTATTTCAGCGGTTGTTTCTTTGACAGTTGTCGCACAATCGCCATTGATTGGCGAGAACACAGTATTCAAAACACTCTTAGTGGTTGTTGATGAATTTTCATAAACATAATTATTAGTCTTAGTGTTATAAAGCTCCTTATCACTGCCGAAAATCGGTGAAATAACACTGGTAGGAACATAAACACTCTTTTCCTTTTTGACAGTTACCGTTTTAGCAGTAACAGGGCTGTTACTTGTTGAGACATTCAAAAAAGTCGGTTCACTCTTACTCTCGCTGATAGTTTCCTTCGGTTTAGTTTCAGAAATAGTTTCTGCTTTTTTGACCGGTTTATTCTCCGGCTTTTCTTTTTGAACCGGTTTTGGCGGTTCATTTGAGATAACTGTCGTTGTCCTACTGGTAATTTTGTTGGTCTTTTCATCGTAGACCGTTTTCTCTTCGACTTCTTCTAAAAATAATCGACTAATCATCCCGAGAATCTTCTTCATCTATATCTCCCCCTTGATCCTGACCTTCCTGTTGGTCTTCGTTTTGCTGCTGTTCATTGTTGTTGGCAGTATTATCAATTTTAATAAATGTCGTATCGTCTTTCCAGTCATTGACATAGTCAATCAAGTAACCCGATTCAGGAACAACTTCCTCAAAAATCGTTATAACACTGATGTTATTGGAAACCAGACTGTCACTGGAATAATCCAAGATAAGCTGGGTTGTTTCAACCAAGGCAGTTCTTAACAACAAAATCATTTCATAAATCGTATTGACACAGCTGTTTTTTTCGCTTAAACACATAAAGACAAACTGACTGGTCTGCAACATAATGAAGTATTGGTTGTTTGAACAATCTGCTACCGATAATTTATAAGGAATAATCTCATCATTTCGATTTGTGAATAAGGACAGTTTACTGTAAAGCGGATTTTCAAGTGAGCCGATATCTCTGATATTGAATTCGTTTGTATCAGTTAAAATCGAATCGTTTACAATACTGGTAACATCCAAAGATAAGGAAGCGCTGTTGCCGTCAATCAAAAAGATATTGGACAAATCATCGCTTTCAACTCTGCCAACGTTCTTGCTTTGATAATAGGAATAATACTTCTTAACACAGTTGTTCTCTCCTATTTTGGAAAGATCAACCCTGATTGCCCGGTTGGCTGCCGCCTCAATCTCGCTATACATATTGGATTGCTGGCCGCAGGCGGAAAGAAGTAAGACCGATAACAATATAACCAAAATCTTTTTAACCATTTTGCTCCTTCAGATTCTTTTTAAAAACTGCACGATATATCGGTTGACCCAGCTGCATAAAATTGTTTTCATATTCAGTAATGGCATCTTCATCATGCTGATTTCTTCTGAAATCAACGCTGACCTGATCAATCAGAAAACCATTGTTGGTGAAATTTACTAAAGAAAACTCAAATAAATCCTTGTTATCGGTTTTCATTACGATACTGCCGTCATCTTTTAACACTGTTTTATACGACTGTAAAAAGCTTTCGGCTGTAAGTCTTCTTTTATGATGCGATTTTTTAGGCCATGGATCAGAGAAATTCAAATGAATCCGGTCAATTTCTTGGGTCGCAAACCATTCGGTTATCGCAGCGGCATCCGAAATAATCATCTTCATATTAGCGGTAGTATCATCGACCGTCTTTTTTAAGGCGATAGCTGCCGCATCTTTATTTTTTTCGACAGCCAGCCATAACTCATCAGGATTTTTATGAGCCATCTGGTTCCAATAATCGCCCTTTCCGCTGCCGATTTCCACAACCAGTTTACCATCATAAAGAGTCTTCCATTTCCCCTGATAATTTGCCGGTTCTGAAATAACACAATCCTTTCTTGATTCAATCATATCATTTGCCCAAGGTTTCTTACGCATTCTCATTTTTGATCACCGTATTTATTTTAGCACAATAATCCCTAAGAAAAAAGAGTAGCCCATTAACAGGTTACTCTTAATAATCAAACTAAACAGTTTCCTTTTTGTTAGTATTGTTGCGACGTTTGAAATTGCTCTTACCGCCGGTAAAGATCTTATTATTGGAATAATCTCTAATCGGTTCCTGGTAATCCTTTGGTTTTTCAAGCAAATCTTTGATTGAAGCATTAATTCTTCCCTTTTCATCGATTTCCTTAACGATAACCTTATCAACAATATCATTCACCTTATACAATGAAGAAGGTTTAGCCACTTTCTCCCAACGCAAATCAGATACATGTACCATAGCATCATTATTAGCGAATAATTCAACGAAAATTCCATAAGATTCAACTCTGAGAACCTTAACATTTTCGTAGATTTCGCCAACCTTAGCTTCTCTGACAATTGCTTCGATCATGCTCTTGGCAATATCGATGCTCTTTTGATCAACATGGTAAATGACAACTTTTCCTTCGTCAGAAATATCAATCTTAGTCTGATTGCTTGCTTCGATAATCTGATTGATATTCTTGCCGCCGGTACCGATAACATCTCTGATTTTTTCAGGTGGTATCTGCATAATCGCAATCTTTGGTGCATATTGAGATACTTCCTGTCTTGGTTGAGCAATAGCTTGTTCCATTACATCAAGAATCTGCATTCTGGCCTTTTTAGCTTGCTGCATTGCCTCTGCTAAAACTTTCTTATCTAAGCCTTGAACCTTAATATCCATCTGTAAAGCAGTGATACCTTCTCTTGTTCCGGCAACCTTAAAGTCCATATCACCGAAATGGTCTTCCATACCTTGAATATCCGTTAAGATAGTATAGTTTCCGCCATTTTCGATAAGACCCATAGCAATACCGGCAACCGGTGCTTTAATCGGAACACCTGCCGCCATCAATGAAAGGGTTCCGGCACAAATCGAAGCCTGTGATGATGAACCGTTTGATTCCAATACTTCAGCAACTGTTCTGATAGCGTATGGGAATTCTTCTTCAGACGGTAAAACCTGTTTTAATGCTCTTTCGCCTAAAGCACCATGGCCGATTTCTCGACGACCTGGGGTACCCATTCTGCCAACTTCTCCAACTGAATAAGGTGGGAAATTGTAATGATGCATAAAACGCTTTTCTTCGACTTCAGTTAAATCATCGATAATCTGATTATCACCCAAAGCGCCTAAAGTTGTTGCTGATAATACCTGAGTTTGACCTCTTGTGAATAAGCCTGAACCGTGTACTCTCGGTAAAATATCAATTTGAGCATCCAATGCTCTGATTTCATCAACTGCACGACCATCAGGTCTTACCTTATCTTCTACAATTAATCTTCTGACTTCATCGGCAACGATTTGAGTACATACTTCGTTAACCATCTTTAAGGTCTTAGTCTTTTCGGCTTCGCTTTCATATTCTTTTTGAGCAAAGAAATCAACTGTTTCAGCGGTTAAAGCATCAATTGTGTTATTACATTCCAGTTTATCTTTGATTGATACAGCAGCCTTTAATCTGTCAAATACATAAGCATAAATCTCGTCCTTTAATGGTTGCGGAACTTCATATAAGACAACTTCCATCTTCTCTTTGCCGACTTTAGCGATTATTTCTTCTTCAAACTCACATAATTTTTTAATCCAAGTCTGACCATAAGCTAAAGCATCAACCATTAATTCTTCGCTGACTTCTTTTGAACCGGCCTCAACCATCATGATGGCATCTTTTTTACCGGCCATAATTAAACTAAGTGTGCTCTTTTCTTTCTGTTCAATATTCGGATTAACGACAAATTGACCATCAACACAACCGACTTCAACTCCAGCGATCGGGCCTTCAAACGGAATATCCGAAATAGATAAAGCCAATGAAGCACCTAACATCGCAGCCATTTCAGCCGGATAATTCTGATCAACGCTTAAAGCAGTATTAACTACTTGAACTTCATTTCTAAAACCTTCAGCAAACAAAGGTCTAATCGGACGGTCAATTAAACGTGCGGTTAAGGTTGCATGTTCGCTTGGTCTGCCCTCTCTTCTTAAAAAACCTCCGGGAATCTTTCCAACAGAATATAATTTCTCCTCAAAACTTACAGTTAACGGAAAGAAATCAGTATCCTTCGCTACATTTGAAGCACAGGCAGTTGATAATACGACTGTGTCTTCATATCTTACTAATACAGCACCACGTGCTTGTTTGGCTAATTCCCCTGTTTCAATGGTAATATTTTTACCATCAAAATCCATACTAAATATTTCTTTAGCCATCTTTTTTCCTCTCTTACATTTTTTAACCCTTTTATCATATCACAAAATAAGTAATTAGTTAATAACAAGTGTTATAATTGTTACTGATAAGGAGAACAAACTCATGAAATTAAATAAATATTTTTCTTATTTTATGATATTCACCATAATAATTTCCCTAATAACATCTGTTTTAGCTTTTATAATCCTATTTAGGCCCTTTTACTATCTCAATATCCATCTGTTGGATTTGGTTGAAACCACCGGCTACAGCTATGCTCAAATCAAAACTGCCTATGATGAAATGATGAATTACTGTTTGGGATTAACCAACCAGTTTAGCTGCGGAGATTTAAAATATTCAATTGAAGGAATGAATCATTTCACTGATTGCCGCAATTTATTTATGCTTGATTTCTTTTTGATGGCTATTTCTTTGGCCATAATCGCCATTACCTTCTATTTAAAGAAAAAAGGTAAAATCGAGCTGACTTATTTTAATCATAATTTTACCTATTACAGTTCAATGATTATTCTGATATTGTTTTCCCTAATTAGTTTACTGGCGATTGGGGACTTCAATTCAATGTTTGTCAAATTCCACCATTTATTTTTCCCCAATAAAGACAACTGGCTGTTTGACCCACGTTATGATCAGATCATTAACATTCTGCCCGAACAGTTCTTTATAAATTGTGTCATAGCCATTGTAGCAATGCTGTTTATCTTCTGTATCTTCTTTATTTACAAAGAGTATCATAACCATTACCGAAAGGAAAGACAATTTAATTAACCAAAATAAAAGCAGGTTTCCCTGCTTTTTATTGATGCAAGACCCTTTTTAAGAATTCTTTCGTTCTGATATTATCGGGATTTGTAAAAATCTTTTCAGGACCGGCTTCTTCAGCTATAACACCCTGATCCATAAAGAGTACCCGATTAGCAACCTCTTTGGCAAAACTCATTTCATGCGTAACAATAATCATTGTCATTTTCTCTTTTGCAAGTTCCTTGATTACTTCCAATACTTCACCAACCATTTCAGGATCTAAGGCACTGGTTGGTTCATCAAACAATAATACTTCCGGATTCATCGCTAATGCCCGGGCAATTGCTACCCTTTGTTTCTGACCGCCGGAAAGTAAGGTTACATTGGCATTAATATATGCCGACATATTAACCTTATCAAGATATGCCAAAGCGGTTTTTCTAGCTGTCTGTTTATCCCTTTTTAAGACAATTTGCTGACCGATCATACAGTTCTGCAAAACTGTCATATTGTTAAACAAATTGAAAGACTGAAAACACATTCCGACCTGACTGCGATATTTGTTAATATCGATTTTTTCGTTAATTACAGACTGATTTTTAAATAAGATATCTCCCGAAGTCGGAGTTTCCAAAAGGTTAAGACATCTTAACATCGTTGACTTTCCGGAACCGGATGAGCCGATAACACAGACAACATCGCCTTGGTAAAATTGCGCGTTGATATCAGTAAGAACCACATTATGACCGAATGCTTTAGATAAATGTCTGACTTCAATAATAGGTTCCATTATCTCTCCCCCTTGTCTGTTTCAAGATGTCTTTCATCGAAAATTGAACCTTTTTCCGGGGAATTCAAAATCCCGCTGGTCGCTGTCAATTGATCTGCTGATGCTAATTGATAACTCTTATCAGTTGAGAGTTTTCCTTCCCAAACTCTTAAAATCATAGATGAAATCAAAGTTAATGATAAATAAGCGATCATTTCAATCGTTGCGCTTGGGAAATACTGAAATGTTGCCCCGGCAATTGATTTATGTACCGCAAACAGTTCGGTAAATGAAATAATAAACATAACCGAAGTGTCTTTGATATTGATAATATAGTTATTGCCTATCTGAGGCAGAATATTACGCAACGTTTGCGGAAATACAACATGAAGCATAGTTTGGAAATGGTTCATACCGATTGCTTTGGCACCTTCCGATTGTCCCTTATCAATCGACAAAATTCCACCTCGAACTGTTTCCGTCATATAGGCACCGGTATTAATCGAAACTACAAAGATAGCGCAACTCCAGACATTGTTGAAATTAACCATATTGTTTGTGAAATATGACAAACCGTAATAAATAAATACGGCTTGAAGTACCATTGGCGTACCTCTGAATACTTCAACATAGATTCTGATAATTCCTTTTAGCAGTCCGACCACAGCTTTCTTGAAAATATTATCATTCTTATAACTGGGAATTGTCTGAATAATACCGCAGCCAAAACCGATCAGACAGCCTAATAAAGTAGATACCAAAGCCAGTATGACGGTATTAAGCATTCCCGAAAAATACAAACTGCTATATTTTTCCCAAATCGTTGCTACATCAACAAATAACTGAGCCAACATTTTATTCACCGGTTGGTGCAATCGAAATTGCTCTTTCCATTAATTCGTTAAAGTCATCAACTGTCATTTTACTTAATACATTATTAATAGCATCCAGTAAAACTGTATTGCCTTTACGAACAGAAACACCGATATTTACATATTCTTCTCTTTCCTGCTGGCTGAACTGGAAATCTCCGTCAGTACCGGTGAAATCCAGTAAAACAAAATCACTGTATACATTTAAAGCGCTGGTTGCAGTTGGCAAATCAGTAACTACAAAATCACACTTATTGGTTTCCAATGCCATCAGCATAGCCGAAGCAGACTCACTGGCAGTCAATATTTCAACCCCTTCCATTTGCGGTAAACAAGCTGTATACCAGATGGTTGACATTTGAGCTGTACCCTTCTTACCGGCGAAATCATTAATCGAAGTCGCATTTACTAAGTCAGAATCACTTTTTACTAAAATCGCAAATGAAGCATAGTAGTAAGGACCGGCAAAATCAACTGCCAAACTTCTTTCAGAAGTCATAGACTGACCGGCAATTGCCGCATCGATTTTTCCTGATTGAACAGCCGGGACTAGAGAATCCCAGTCAGATCTTACTACTTCCAATTCCCAGCCGTTTGCTTCGCAAATCAGCTTGGCAATCATAATATCATATCCGTTAACATATTCATTAGTATCCTTAATTTTTACAGCTCCGTTTGAATCATCAGCCTGAGCCCAGTTATACGGTGAATATGAACACTCCATCGCAATAGTAAATACGCCGTCCTTGATTAAACCGGATTCGTTGGTTTGCTGAGAAGAACAGCCACAAATTGTTAATAAACAAACAATTAACATTAATACAAAAGTCTTTTTCATTTTATATTCCTCTTTCTAGTAAAAAATCGTATGTGCTATCACATACGATTTGATTTTGGAAATCGAAATATAATAGCGCCACTTCTTTTTTCAAGAAGGAGTGATATAAGTATTCCCTATATCCCCATAGCCAATTATACCTAATTGACTATTCGGCGATGGATACCTTTCATTAAGTTCTTCACCCGTCGGCTCCCTTAATTACTCATTTACACCGCTACCTCTATACATAGATTTTTTACAAAATTATAGTAAACTAAATTTTACCATTTGGCAAGTTATTTATTCGATTATTTCAATAGAATTAGCATGACATTTTAACTGATAGATGACAGTTAATGGTTCACTGACCTGAATTTCAACCGTTTTTTCAATTTTGGCATTATCACTGCTGACAAATTTAATGATATGTTTACCAATATCACTGATTATCTCTGTCGACATTGTCTGACCATGACTGACCTGACCGATAAGCTCATTATCATAATAGACTAAAAGGTCATACTTGTTAAACAAAGAATTTTTGTTACAATTCACAGTTAAATTGATATTATAGTTTGGTGCTTTAATAATTATTCTCATACGGTTATCGCTTAAATAATCGACACTCAAACTGTAGCCGGCTGAATTTTCGGCCGAATAATTTTTGGTCGATAGATTTAAGGCAAGATCAAAGCCGGCCTGCTGGCATTGTTGAACATAATCCTTATAATCATTAGAACTGATATTACCGATTATCAAATCCAAGGTTTTTTCGTTATTTTCGATAATACTTCCGATGGCACTGTCAATCGATGGAATCATTTTAGCCAGCGAGCTTTCCGGCCAGGTTAAACCGGTCAACTGTTTCGGAGCCTGCAAATACAGAGCCATCTTTTCTTCGCTTTTGAAGAAGAAAATGCTTAACTGATAGCCATCCTGATTATTACTGAAAAAACTGCTTTCGGTTTTATTGGTATTATTGACAAATCCCTTCTCAATACAAGATAAAATATAACTCTTATACTGAACCTCATCAATATCATAAACATACATTGAGAGATATTGCTGATCATTGTGAGTTATCTCGCCATATGGACTGTCCGGCCTGTCGATGACATTTTTCAATACTATCGAATTCCACTTATATTTTGGATTGGTATTTTGCCCCAAAGCCCCGAAATAGCCGCAACAAGACAATACCAAGAGGATTATTACGATTAACTTGCTGTGGGTAAACTTCACTTTTATTATCGTTTTATCCAGTAGCACATAAACCAATAAGAAAATCAGAAAAAGTGCAGCAAAAACTATTGAGATAGTTTTCTTAAATAAAATTGCCAAAGCAAGCAACAGTATAAAAACCAATCCCATTACAAAGATTATTTTGTACTTCTTACTGATCTTATTTATTTTATCCGAAAACCATTTTCTGATATCTTTCTTTTCTTTCTTTATATTATCCTCATTTTTGATCGGCTCAATGATGTTTTCAGTTTCCCTATTATCATTAGTCACTTCATTATTATCCACTTTGCTACCTCCTAATATTCTTTTTATACCTGTATTCTATCATATTAAAACCAATAAAAAAACCTTTCAGGTTGCTATTAAAATCAGCCAAACTTAGTCAGTTGGCTGATTATTTATCTTTTTTTGAAATAGCATATCATGATTAATCGTCGAATAGAATAGTTCTCTGAACTGATCGGCATCCCGGCTATTTGCTAATGCCCACATCGTTTTTGTTACGGTTGCTTCTAAAGTCATATCAAACGCTTCAATTAAATTAAAGTTTTCCTTGATAATCTTACCGACTTCATAAACAGCCATATCACTGCCCTCGTGAGTTACTTGAGTGGCCATAACGATAATTTTGCCCGCCTTTATGGCAGAAGCAATCGCCTTATAAAAGCTGTGGTCATCCTTATCCGGAAATCCGCCAACGCCAAAAGATTCAACTATAATACCATCATAATGATTTAAAATAGTCGAAATAATCTTGCCATCGCAACCGGGAATTAATTTAAGCAAAAATACTTTGTTGTTTAACCGATGATAAAATTTTACTTCGGATGAATTAGTGGCTTTGTCATCAATATAAAATACGATTCGATTATCCTGAATTATCGCCACAAAGGGATAATTAATGCTCGAAAAAGCATTAAAACTCTTGGAATACTCTTTTTTAGCTCTGGTGCCGGCAATTACCTTACCATCGAAAACGATATTTACCCCATAAGCCCTGTCATCACAAGCAAAAAGGATGCTGTTGGCTAAATTTCTTCGGCCATCCGTATCGATATCGTTAATCGGTTTTTGTGAACCGGTGATAACGATAGGCTTTTGATTGTTTTGAATCAGATAAGACAATGCACAGGAAGTATACGCCATTGTATCAGTTCCATGGCAAATAACAAAACCATCATAAGACTGATAATTATCTTCAATGGTTTTGGCGATTTTTAACCAATGATAATCATTGATATTGGTGCTGTCGATAAAAAACAATGTCACCGTATCAATGATGCTGTACTCTTGGACTTCTTTGACATATTGTAAAAGCTCTTTACCGTCCATTTGCGGCGTTAAGCCGTTTTCACTTGATTTACAGGCAATAGTCCCACCGGTGGCAATTAATAAAATTCGCTTTTTCATATCGTTTATTGCTGCTGAGTCAATACTTCCAATGCCTGCTGAACTTCGCAAATATAATATTCGCTTTCACTGCCGAATATTCCCGAAACAACTACTACCCTGTTTTCACTGTCATAGCTCAGTTTTTCCTGCCATAATCCATGATTCCAGGCAACCGTAATCTCTGTATCAGACAGCTTAGTAAAAGTACCCGGCATTACAAGCAAAGAGCCATCGGTAAAACAAATTACAGTATTGTCATTGGTATCGATTAAATAATAGCTATCGACAACCCCATAATTTACCAAAGCATACTCGTAATCAGTATCCGATGATTGATACCAAGTTAAAAATTCACCTAGGTTAATTCCTGATGATTCCGATTGATTTTGCCCCTCGATTATTAAAGAGAATAAAGAACACTTAATGTTATACTGCAAAACGCTATTGTTTTTAACTTCAAAAACGGCAGTGGTTGACAAATCATCGTCGTCATAGCAGACAAATTTAATCGTATGAATTCCTTCTTTTAAATTGATCAAAATCGTCCGGCTGTCAGAAGAACCAACCATAGTCTGATATAAATCATCAACATAAATTTCCACATCGTATTTAGCTAAAAAAGAAGCCTGAGCCGTAACGATAATACTAACCTCATATTGGGCAGCGGTCAATTCAATTAATACCTGATTAAAACCGCAATAGCTGATTTTAAGCAAATTACCGGCTTCATCTTTCCCAACAAAAGACTTTTCGGTTCTGATTATTCCTTCAGAAAAGCCCTGAGTGATACATCGATCAACATATTGAGCATATTCATCTTTAGTCATATCCGCCAAAAAGATATCCAGATTATCTTCAGTCAGCTGGCGAACTTCACCGAATTCACATTCGGCCACCGGAAGCAGGTCAGCTAACGGTGATGATGGCCAATACAGTCTATTATATTGAACAGGGGCAATCAAATCGATTGCCAAGCCTTCAGAATACTGATAATAGTTTAATTGGAGAAAGTAACCCTCTTCATTGTAGGCCGAATAACTGTTTTCGCCAAGCTGGGCTTCATAAATAAACCCCCTTTGAATACAGCTGTCCAAATATTGCTGATAATCAACCGCACTGTACTCATCGATATCAACATATAAATAATCGTTTCGGTTAATGATAATATCGATTTCACCATACAGGGGATCATCAATCACATCAGCCATCATAACATTGCTCCAATCGTTTTTGTTATTAATTGGCGAAATATTTTGTTCTTCTTCCCAAGGAATTGATAAACAAAACGGAATAATTAAAACCAAAGCTACAATTAATAGGATCTTTTCCATATTTTTTATCGAAGAATCGATAACATCTCGCTTTACTAAAAAAGCTAAAACCGTCAATAACATCTGAAAAAAAGCAACAGATTTATTTGGCCAGTCAAACAAAAAACATACGATAAATATAATATTGAAAAGTGCCGTTAAAACTAATGTTACTACCTCAAAAGCACCGAATGGTTTCTTCTCAACCGGTTCTCCGCAATTATCGCAATATTTCTGATTATTTTTTATCGTATAACCACATTTTTTACATTTCATATTCCCATCTCACTTCTATAAATAATATACTCTAAAATAGTCCAAATTAAAAGCCAAGCCTAAAACAAATTCATTTTTAGTTTTGTTGACAAATAATCAGCCAATGGCTGTAAATAATAGTCATACTTTTTAAAATAGGCCATAATGATTTTACATTCATCAAGGCTAAGACTCTCTACCAACAGTTTTAGCTGTTGATCGGATAAATCGCAATCATTAAGAATTTCGATAAAATCAGATAAACTGTTAACCTGTTTTATTGCTCTTATTACTTCATTATCATCCTGACAATTATAAATCAGCTTGAGCAGCTGATCATATTGTTGATAATCCATATTATTAAATAAATTCAGTTTGATTATCTTGGTTTTTTTCCGCCTTTTCAAATATAATTTTTCCAAATTATCGCCAATCAACTGCTGGCTAATTAGCGCTGCAACTTTATTTTGCCCCTGAATAATATATTGAATGATTTGTTCGTCTAAAAAACTTTGGTTTGAAAGATCAGCTATTATTGAAATAATCAATGACTCACTGACTAGACTTTTTAACCTGTTCAAGTCATCCAACTCAAAAATTAAATTAAACGGCGGTTTGTTTAAGATTAAATTGTAGATAAAAACAATTAAAAGCGGCTCGAAAATATTAATGGGGAGTTTCTTATAATCAACCAAACTATTTTCCAATAACTGATCAACTTGTTTATTATCAAAATATTGGCAAAAACGATTTTCAATTTCCAGATTTAAAAGATATTGTTCGATATACCCGATGGAAACTTGCCTGATATCCGGATTAAATAAGGGATAATCACAATTAATGATCATCTCAGCCGCAAAATAACGCCGATTGTAATGCTTTAAGAAGGCATCTATTCCATCTGAAACGGTACTTCGATAATAAATGTTTTCCGTTTGAAAAAGGGTTGTTAAGATCCGCTTTTGAATTTCTCGAATGTTTTTCAGCTTTTTCTCAATTACTTTTTGTCCCTTTTGGTAAGCCTTTTGTAAAGTAAGTTCATTATAATCCTCTGCTAAACTGCAGCTGTAGAGAATTCCGGAAGCCAAACGATTAAACAGCTCTTTGGAAATAGAACTGATCTCATCAGCTGTCATTTCCTTAAATTGCCGGATAACCAGCTCTACTAATTGTCCATCGTCCTTATATTCTGAAAAATTAATCGGTAAAAACTGTTTGGGGGTTTCTTGTTTTAACATATTCATTGATACTTCCGTTCTGATTAAAATATCTGATTAGTTCATCACACTGATCAACTAACAAGTCGTAATTTTCATAGGCTGTCTTGCGGTATGATATATCCAAAAATTCGATTATACTGTTATCATCGACTGTAAAATCCAGTTCGCTTCTTAAATAATAGAATAATTCCAGCATCTGCTTAACGGTATCTACAAACTCTTGTTGGCGCAAAGACTGATTTTCACTAAAAGTTTTAATCAATTTGATGGTACTTTTATCATCAAACTGAAAAAGCTGATAATCAATCTGGCAGCTTTTAGCTACTTCAACAATTTCATAAGCCTGCTGTTCACTTATTTCAAGCTGTTTTTTTCTGAGAAACTGATTACAGGAAACAACAGCAGCTATCTGATTAGAATTAATTAATTCATTACCCATTTATTTATCCTTTCAATCCATTTATCAGCATTAGATAATAACTGTTTTTAAATTGTTCACATTTTTCTTCAGTATTCAGGTTATAATATGCCGTTTTAGATTTTAACAGCCTGCTCAACTGTCCGATTGACCCGTTTATAAAGGCCAAAGCAACCTCTAAATCCAGTTTATCTTTTAGATAGTTTTCTTCAATTCCGGTAAGCAAATACTGTTTTAATAAATCATGAATTTTTTGTCCGATAACAAAGATTTCCTTTTGATTATCCGTTAAGGCAGCAAAATTCAAATGACTGATGTCATATGTAAATGTCAATTAAAAAATGTAGATTTTTGGCGGTTAAAAATGTAGGTTT
>JBJFHD010000030.1:0-5126 GCA_051893335.1 Erysipelotrichaceae bacterium
TTTAAACCGCCTAAGGCAGATACAATACTGTAAAGATCTTTCTTTTTTTCTTCTCTATCCAAGAAATCAAAAGCGAGATATCTGTAATAGATAAATGTTACTACCTGATATATCACAAAGCTGATTAATCCGGTTATTATCAATTTCACTACGGTTGAATTCAAATCAATCATTCTGAAATAGTGAATAAACTCGCCTAAATTGCCCAAAAAAACGCTATTGGTTGGACCGTAAACCACTGAACCAAGATATAAGCCCTGCATCTGACAGGCCAGAAAAACAAAGCCTGAAAGAATAATATGAATGATCAACAACAGCGGTGAAGTCAGCAACAAATAATATTCAACCGGTAAAGTTGAACCGGTAAAAGAAGTGACTACTATTGCCACAAAAGCAAGGACACTTTTTTTCCTGAATTCAATTTTGTCTTTTATATTTACCAACGCGGCAATTATAAGTGATGGTACAACAAATAAATTGATTATATAAAAGCCTGTTGTATATCGACCGGTTGTTAAAGCTATATTTTCTTCTGCAACTTGTGCTGTCCAGATTGACACATCGCCTAAAACCGTGTTTCCCTGAGCGTTAATCCAACTTCCGCCTAATGAGCCAAACAAGAAGTTATTTTGGATTACGCTATCCATTTGAGCAATTTCCATTATTTTATAAAGCACGCCATAACAATACATTGCGACCGGATTACTACTGTTAGTTGAAATAAAATTCATTATTCTCGTTATTACATCAGCAGTATATCCATAACCGAAACTAACAAAAATTCCGGCCATTATCGTTAATGATACTGCAACGACGAAAAACCAGGCATCATTACTTATGAAATTTAAAATACCGTAATTATATCTTTTCTTGGCAACCTTATAAGCAAAATTGATTATTAGTATTACTAATATACTGCCAAAAATTCCCAGATTCAGCGGCATTCTTTTTTCATCTAAAGCCAGTCCAAAGACATCTTTGTAGAAGCTGGCGTCATACATAGTGCTGCTTAAAACCATGGTAATGATATTTAACAAAATATAACAGATTATCGTTCCGATAAAGGGAATGATATCTTTTTTATTTGAGCCTACATAATTAAGTGCCAAAAACAAAGGAAAGGCCTTTTTCAAATAAATCCCGATTCTAAGAATTATTAATAATGATTTGCTGACAATTTCATTTGTAGCTTCAATACTTCCAATTGCGATAAAAAAGTAGCTGAATAATAACACAATTAAAGAAAAACTTACTGAATCAATTATCTCATACCATTTCTTCTTCATTGATTACTCCTTCCTAATACAATTGTTTTAAATGCTCCACCCATTGAACTGATTTGTAGTGAGCAATTTGCAGTTTTTTCGTCGATAAAGAACAAACTATTTCTTTTCGACCGCTTAGATCAATATCAAATCTGTCAAAACAGAGTTTTGTATTACTCAAGTCATCACAAACCAATTTTATCTTTGTTTCCGGAGAAACAATTAATGGGTTTTTGAGTGAACGATAGTGAGAATGATGAATTCCGCCCATCTCGGCCATTTCCAGAACTTCCAGACTTGGTTCAACCACAGCACCGCCTAATGAACGATTAAAAGCAGTCGAACCGGTTTGAGTTGAAATAACTAAACCGGAACCGTGAAATCTTTCAAGATGTTCATCATTCAAATATACATCAACAGTTTTGGTTTTATGACTTTGCAGCCACATTTCATTTACAGCATAGAACTTCTGATAATTTAGAATGTTTATTTCCAGCAATCTTTTCTTTTCGATTTTTGGTTGCTTGGTTAATATATCGTTAACACACTGGTCCATCTCTTTTAAACTGTAATCAACAAAAAAACCCAGTGTTCCGGTATGCACGCCTGTAAAAAGAATATTCTCTAAATCATTCATATATTTATGAATTGCCGACAAAAAGGTGCCATCACCACCTATAACACAAACAATATCCGGGTGATTATCATCATATTCCAATCCACAATCCATTAGTCTTTTTTGAATTGTTGTCGCTACTTTGATTGATATATCATCATCTTTGGCCACTAATGCGAATTTTTTCATCTTTTTTCTCCTGTGATTTATTTTATCACACTTTTATTATTTAATTAAGTTGTATATAATTTACCTATGCGTTATTACATTGCCGATTTACATTTTTATCATCACAACCTGTTAGACAAAATGGATAACAGGGGTTTTAGTAGTGTTGAAGAAATGAATGAATATATCATTGAACAATGGAACAAAAAAGTCAGAAAAAACGATGAAGTGATTATTCTCGGTGACTTATCTTATGGAAACGGTTTACAAACAAATGAGATTCTCAATCGACTGAAAGGAAAATTATTCTTAATTCGAGGAAATCACGATAAGTTATTCTTGGATGATAAAAATTTCGATCCATCTCGCTTTATTTGGATTAAAGATTATGCCGAATTAAACGACGACAGAAAGAAGGTAATTCTTTCTCATTACCCAATTTGTTGTTACAACGGCCAATATCGAACCGATGATCGTGGAAACAGTAAAACTTTTATGCTTTACGGTCATATCCATAATTCCCGTGATCAGGCACTTGTTGATCAATTTGAAAAGATTACCCAATCAACCAGAATTGATCCGACAAGTGAAAAAGATTTGAGATATATTCCTTGTCAAATGATTAATTGTTTTTGCATGTATAATGACTATCAGCCTGCCACATTAACAGAATGGATTGAAATTGACAAAGCAAGAAAAAACAAGAACGATCTTAGCAATCAAATCTCCCCTGACAAATCAGATATGTAATTCGGGTCTTTATTTTTAATATTAAAAAGAAGGCAGCGCCTTCTTTTGTTTTCTCCTGTATCATATAGATGGTAAAAATCTATTTGAAAGGATCAACCTTATTGTCACTAACACTGAAACGATTGACAACATCGTTTTCATTTCTGTTGAAAAATCTAGCAAACTATCCATATGTCCAGTTTGTTTTGATCTTCTCTATTTTAAAAAAGTACCGTAATTTGAAGTTAACTTCATCTTGCGATACTTTTTTTATCCAATCACTATATGTTGTTTTATCTGTGAATACCCTTAAAGAACAAAGCTACTGAGCCAGGTCCGATATGAGAGCCGGTCATCGGTTCATGAAGTTCGATTCGGCATTTGCCCTTCAATCCCTTTTCCTTAACCTTTTCCAGTAAATATAAAGCTCCTTTTTCATTATCGGCATGAGTGATGAAAATATCCTCATTTTTATCTTCAACCAACTGGTCGTATTTATCAGCCAGCTGTTTATAAGCATTGTTAACTCCGACTGCTTTATCAACCATGATAATATGGCCGTCTTCACTTCCGGTCAAAATCGGTTTAACTTTTAAGGCATTACCGATAAAGGCAACTGCTGAGCTGATTCGGCCTGTTCTTTTTAAGTATTTTAAATCATCAACTGTAAAATACTGACCGACTTTATCTCTTAACTTCTTGACTTCTTCGGTTATCGATTCGATTGTATTCTTGGTATTTTGAATCAGTTTTGCGGCTTCAATTGCCAGCATTCCTTCACCAATACCGGCTGCCAGACTGTCGATAATCTCGATTTTGCTGCCCGGTTTTTCTTGGCAGATTTGCTGTTTAGCCAGAGTAGCACTGTTTATCGTTCCTGAAACACCTGATGATAAGCCGACATAAATAATTTCATCACCATTTGATAAAATCTTTTCAAATGTTTCAATAAACTGCCCGATTGAAATCAGTGATGTTTTTGTTTCCGCGCCATTTCGGATGGAATCATAATATTCCTTGCCATTAAAATCATTTCCCTGCAATTTACCATTGATATAATACTGGAAATTAACTATTGTGATGTTCAATTTCTCAATAATATCCTTTGGTAAATTTGCTGCTGTGTCAGATACTACTCTAATCATTTTTATTCTCCTTTCGTAGAATCCTTAAATCTTTTATATTTTGATTTAGAATTATTGGTATATTCTAAACCTATTTGACCTAATATATCCTTAAATTTCTGATAATGATCATGATCTTTCTTTACTTCGTATTCAATTTCATAATCAATTAATCCGTTATATAAGTTAATGTCAAAACATAATTCACCATAGCCGTCAAAACTGATTGCTCTGTATGTTTTTAAAATACCCAATTCTTGATAAGGCGGATATATTCCTTTTTCAGCCAGTAATTCTCTTATCTGAGTATCATCATTGATATCTGTGTCTAATATTTTTTCATATTCGAATACTTTGCCTGCTTCTTTTTCTTTTAATGTAAATAGTTTTTCCCCGTTTATTTCTCTAATCCTGAAAGCATAAGATTCACTGTTATTGTTTTTAAAATAGTGATTAATTTGAAGTTTGAATTCTAAAGGGGTATGTAAATTGGCTAACCTGTAAAAGTTTTCTTTATCCAATAAAACTTTATATTCAATTTCCTGTTGTTTCTCCATTAGTTTGCCTCACAGTATTTCCACTCAATTTTGTTTTCTTCTAAATAATCTTTCTGAAGCTGGTTAAATTTGTTGTTGGTAATTATAAACAGCTTGATTTCAATCTTATTTTTTTCAAGTTGTTCTTTCAACATCTGATATTGTCCGATCATTTTATAATAATCTTCACTTTGATTTTGTTGTTTGCTTTGATAAATCAAATACAAAGTTTCATTCTTTAAAAAGCAAAATCTTTGCTGATTAATCCAATTAAAATCACCGTTTTGGTAAAAACAACTGATTTTATCTCTGTACTTGTTGTCAACTCGATTATCAATCTTCAAATTAGATAAAATAGTTGATATCTGATATTGAAATATTTGCTTATAAAAAACGGTTTCGCTATTTTCATTAAGCATACTGTTCCAGCAGTCTAAACCAACCAGTTTGGCTTGTTTTAATATATCCAGAGTTAATTGACCTTCCTGTTTATCCAAATAGGTAAAACTCTCCAGATTATTTTTTACTTCAAAACCCAGCCGAGAAAGATAAATCGGGTTTTGAAAGAAAAAGACATTTTCTAATAACAGGCAGTTGATTTTTTTAGGCAGCGGTTTTCCTTTATTGCTTTTTCTGATTGCTTCGACCAATTCATTTTTGGTCTGATAGCCGGTTAAATCTTTGTACT
>JBJFHD010000031.1:0-5020 GCA_051893335.1 Erysipelotrichaceae bacterium
AGAGGCTGCAAGCCTCTACATAGTTTCCTAAATTTTTATTTTTTTACAGCCCCTTGATTATTTTAGTCTTTAACGATTTCTTTAGCGTTAGTCAGCAAAGTGGCAACACTTTGAAGTTCACTCGGTACGACAATTTTGGTAGCCTGACCGTCAGCGATCTTTTCATAAGTTTCCAAACTCTTGAGTGATAAGTATTCTTTGCTTGGGTTTGAATTCTTGATTAATTCAATTCCCTTGGCTTGTGCTTCGTAAACTTTAACTAAGGCTTCGGCCTTACCTTCAGCTTCTTTAATGGTTGCTTCTTTCTTAGCTTCAGCTCTTAACAAAGCAGATTCTTTTTCGGCCTGAGCTCTTAATACTGCTGATTCCTTTTCACCTTCAGCAACCAGAATTGCCGAACGTTTATCACCTTCAGCTTTTAAGATTGATTCACGTCTTTCACGTTCAGCACGCATCTGCTTTTCCATTGCTTCCTGAATGTCTCTTGGCGGCAAGATGTTTTTAACTTCTACACGTCTGACTTTAATTCCCCAAGGGTCAGTAGCTTCATCAAGGATTGAACGCATTTGGGTATTGATAATATCTCTACTGGTTAATGTTTCATCTAATTCCAAATCACCGATGATATTTCTTAAAGTAGTAGCGGTTAAGTTTTCAATAGCAGTGATAGGTCCGACAACACCGTAAGTGTAAAGTTTTGGATCTGTTATTTGGAAATAAACTACTGTATCAATCTGCATTGTAACATTATCTTTAGTAATAACCGGTTGCGGATCAAAATCTTTCACGATTTCTTTTAAAGTAACTCTGTTGGCAACTCTGTCAATAAATGGCAAGACAAAGTGAACGCCGGTATTCCAAGTCTGGTGGTATGCTCCAAGTCTTTCAATAACATAAGCTTCAGCCTGTGGAACAATTCTGATTGTGTACATTAATACTGCTGCTACAATGACAAGCACTATAATGAATATAAGTAATTCTTTCATATTTATCCTTTCCTAATTAGTCGATTTTTTTAACAACTAACTTTGCGCCGTCGATGGCGACTATTTTAACAATTGTATCTTTTGCGATATCCGAATTATCTTCACTGGTACAGCTCCAGTCAACTCCGGATATTGACACTTTGCCCCAGCTGTTTAAACTGATAGGCTCTAAAAGCTGGGCTAGTTGACCGATCAGTCGATCGGAATTTGTCGGTACTGTATTACCTCGCAAATATTTGTGGGCTAATGGTCTGATTATCAGCATGGCAATAATTGATACCACGAAGAAAGCTACATACTGAATTACCTCGTTAACTTGAAGCAATGATAATACTAAAGAGAATAAAGCTCCTAAAGAAAACCAAATACAAATAAGATTTCCCAGTGTTGCCAGTTCAATAACGAAACTTCCCACAGCAACAATAATCCATAACAGTGTCATAGCTAATCCTCCTTTCTTTGCAAGTCGATGATTAAGACATTATCCAGTTCGCTGAAAGAAGAGCGGTAGTTTAAGGACAAATCCAGATTCAAATTGTCGATAAGCCGTTCAAGCAGTTTTGGATCCCTTAATTTGATTTTGTTATGGGAAAGGTGCAGTTTGTAAAGCTGTTTATCGGCAAACAAATTCATGTCACGCTGGTTTTTACTGATTGGTCGAATCGCCAGTTTTTGCTTGTCGATATTAATAATGATGATTGCCCATTTGTAATCCCAAAAAAAACGACTGGCCCGTTCATTTAGAACCAGCTCATCTTGGTTGAAAGTGACTGACAATTCATCATTAGAAATACTGCTCCATCTAAACAAAACAATCATCTCCTATGGCTTTATTCTAACAAATAATCCAGCTTAGTTCAATTATAATCGGTGGTAGATTATTGGCTTGGTTGTGCTAAAATAATTAGGTATTGAGGTAATGTATGAAATATAGCGCTATTGTAGTGGCGGCTGGCAAATCCCAGCGCTTTAATCAAGATGTCAATAAACTGCTTTATCCCTTATCTAACGGTTCTTTGGTTATTGACGAAGCTTTGAAAATGTTCAGAGAGGATAACGATTGCGATCAGATTGTCATTGTAACCAACAGTGAGACCATTCAATATCTGGCAGTAAATCGGGCCTGTGGCAAAGAGTCCTATTGTGCTGGCGGAGAAAGCCGTAGTGAAAGTGTTTTTAATGGCTTAATGGCTGTTTTTAATGAATATGTTTTAGTTCATGACGGAGCCAGATGTTATTTGGGTAAAGAGGATTTGGAAAATATCAAAGAGGCTATGTTTCAATACCAGGCGGCCTTGCTGGTTAAGGATGAAACGGATACGGTCAAAGAAGTTAAGGACGGCTATATAGTCAAAACCATCGACAGAGACAGGGTTAAAAGGGCATTGACACCGCAAGGTTTCAAGACCGATGAGCTGTTTGACTGTTATCGCCAAGCTTTCCGGGACGGTTTTAAAGCAACCGATGATGCTTCAATTGTCGAACAATATAGCGCTACGAAAATAAGATGTGTCAAGGCGGTAGGTTATAATGAAAAAATAACAACCATAGATGATATTAAGTAAGGAGGCAAAGAAAATGGATTATCAATTGAGAAGAGAAAAGTTATTGGAAATGTTGCCGGAGTATTCAATTACGGTTTTATATTCCGGTGTTGCGCCATATTCAATCGGGGATGAAAAATATCCTTTCAAGGTTGACAGAAGTTTTTACTATTTTACCGGTATTGAAAGAGAAAATCTTTATCTGGTAATGATCAAATTGAATAACGGTAAAACAAGTGAAATGTTATTTATCGAACAATTTGATGAAAAAATGGCCAAGTGGGTTGGCGGAAAAATCAAAGAGGATGAAGCCAGAGAGCTAAGCTCTGTTGAAGATATTCGTTATGTGGAAGCATTACAGGACGACATTTTCTACTATATTCACCGCTTAGGTCAGGCTAATGCCTTTACTTTATGCGGTAATCTGGACAAGGAAGAAATCGGGCAGAAAAATGTTGTTTCCGAGCTATTTGGAGCATTTGTCAAAGCTGATCCTTCATTAAAAGTGAAAAACATTTTCAAGGAAATCTTTATGTTAAGATCACAAAAGGACAGAGAAGAAGTTGAAACAATTCGTCAGGCAATCGCTGTAACCAAGGAAGGCATTGAAACTATGATGGCTAACAGCCGGGAAAATATCTACGAAAATGAATTGGAGGCCTATTTTGATTTCACTTTAAAGTGTAAACAGTGCGATCATGCCTTCACGACTATCTGCGCAACCGGTAAAAATGCGACAATCCTACATTACAGTCAGAATAATCAGTATGCCAAAAGCAATGATCTGGTTTTATGTGATTTAGGAGCAGCTTACCGGTTATACAGTTCCGATATAACCAGAACTTTCCCTGTAAACGGCAAGTTTACCGACAGACAAAAACAAATCTACGATATTGTTTTAAGAGCGAATAAATTAGTTAGACAAATGGCAGCTCCCGGGTTGACTTTAGTGCAACTGAATAATGCGGTAATCGATTTCTATCAGAAAGAGCTGGCTGCTATCGGACTGTTGGATAATGGCAAGACTGTCAGAGATTACTATTGGCATGGTGTTTCTCATATGCTTGGTTTGGAAACCCATGATATTTCTCTTAGCGGTTATCCGTTAACTGCCGGTTGTGTTATCACTAATGAGCCGGGCTTATATCTGGAAGATGAGGGAATTGGCATCAGAATTGAAGATGATTTGTTGATTACTGAAACCGGCTGTGAGGAATTGAGTAAGGATATCATTAAAGAAATCGACGAAATCGAAGAGTTTATGAACCGTTACAAGTAAAAATAGGAATAAAAAAATTATCGCCATAATATGTAGAGAAAGGAATTCTTGGCACTTTACATGGCGAAAAAAGTTTGGTAAAATATACTGCGTATGGGTTAAATTTAAAAAATTTATTCCTTGCCTGAAAAGGCCGTTAGACCGGAAGGAGGTAAATCATGAAAAAATATGAAATCATGTATATCCTTAATTCTTCTTTAGAAGAAGCAGCTCGTAAAGAAACCATCGATACTTTACATGGCATCATCACAACTGCTGGTGGTACTATTGAAAAAGTTGATGAATGGGGAATGAGAGAGTTCGCTTACAAAATTGAAGATATGACTAAAGGATATTATGTTGTAGTGACTGTTTGTGCAAACAATGAAGCTATCAGCGAATTTGATCGTATTTGTCGTATCAATGCTAATGTAGTTCGTCATATGATCGTCAAGAGAGATTAATAGGTGAACAAAAAATGATTAATCGAGTAATTTTAGTAGGTCGATTGACACAGGATCCTCAAATGCGTAAAACTAACACAGGCAGGTCAGTATGTTCGTTTACTTTGGCTGTAAGCAGACCAAAGAGACAAAGCAGTACAACAGCTCAGGACGCCGACTTTATTAATTGCGTGGCCTGGGAAAAAACAGCTGAGTTGATGTGCAGTTATTTGCATAAGGGATCACAGATTGGAGTAGAAGGAAGAATTCAAACCAGAAATTATGATGATCCTAATGTTCCAAATCGAAAAGTATATGTTACTGAAGTGGTTGTTGATTCAGTAACCTTCTTGGAAAGCAAGAGTACAAGCGATGCTCGTCAGAGTAGCGGAGTTAGTGAGCCGTATTACCCTGATGACAATTATGATATGGTAGATACAACCCCGACTTTGAAAATCTCAAGTGATGATTTACCATTCTAGAAAGGACAAAAATGGCATATAACAAGAAACAAAGACCTAGCAGAAAAAAGGTTTGTTACTTTACTAAAAATAAAATTGAGTACATTGATTATACTGATACTGAATTATTGAAGAAATTCATTTCTCCAAATGGAAAGATTATTCCTCGTAGAGTAACCGGCACAAGTGCTAAGTACCAGCGTATGTTAGCAGTAGCTATCAAGCGTGCTCGTCAGATGGCTTTATTACCATACGTAGTTGACTAATCAGAATTAAAAAAAGGAGCTGTAAAAAAATAAACAACTCAAACAAATACAAAATAAAACCC
>JBJFHD010000032.1:0-4997 GCA_051893335.1 Erysipelotrichaceae bacterium
GCAGTTGCTTCCAGAAAATGCTCCAGATGAATGCCGAGCTAACAAAAGAAAATGAATATGTATGAGCCGCCAGTTGGCGGCTCTATTTTTGTTGCCTGGTTACGTGGTAGATTTGACGCTTACCTAGTAACTTCTTTAACATGATTATTATCTCCCTTCAACAGTGTGAATACTGAAATTTACAATACCTATAATAACTCTAGGTTAAGTAGATGTCAATAGAAAAATCAGCTTGTTCTAGAAAAAATCTACTAACCTAGTAGTTTTGTAAGCAAATTGGCAAATTGTACCTGCTGTAGCAAAAAGAAGGCACACTACAGCCAGCTTTTTCGCTGACGGTAGTGTGCTTTTTTGAGTTTACATCTAGAATGTATCCGTAATTGCGGACAAATTTTATCATATATATTTGGTATTATTTAATAGAGTGTTCCCACTATTTTGATGTTGTTGATTTTTAATTTTTACTTAGTTATAATATGGACAAGATGTCACTATCAGTGCCAAGCTTATGCAATATCTAAAAAACCGCTAAGGCTGGTGATACTAGCCAAGGCGCTTTATCAGAACATGTTAATTATCTAAAGTCCCCTGAAGGAGGTCGAGAAGCCATGGGAGAATTTGAGAAATATTTTACCGAACAAGGTGAGTTAAAAGAGCGCATTAAGAATGTTAAGGCCATTATGAAAAATGCAAAGGTCAGCGCTCAAGAGGCTATGAAGATTTTGGAGGTACCATCTGAGGATCAGCAGAAGCTTTTATCATTACTGTAAGGATGAATGTCCTTTGCACTACATCCTTAAGTATTCTAAATTGGACGAGAATGCGGTTCATAGTCTAGCCACAGAAATTGGCCTAGAGGTAGTTGTTTCCTAAGAAAACGTTGTCTAATACATACCCTAGCGTGCAACGAATTGAATTAGTTTTTCGCCACGCTAGTGTATTTTTCGTTCCACCTTAAATAAACGTTTTCCAAAAGGAATGCTCCTATGTTTTTTGAGTTTCTATTTAAAAAACTTCCGTAAAAAAGTTAAATTGTGCTTAAAAGTTCCTGCAAAAAAGCACACTACGTACAAGCTTTACGCTTGCGGTAGTGTGCTTTTGACTGGTAATATACCAAAGAGAGAACTAAGTTATCTGAACGTTATCAAGCCTTAAATCTAATCTGTAGATTGAGATTAATAAAGTAATCATCTCTCTGCTTGTAGACACTTGCATAATGATGTCTTGTCGTACTAGGCGCCTCAAGATAAGTTGTTTTTAACAAATACTCTTCGAAATAATTGCGGTTATACAGGTAATAGGCCAAGATATCACCATTGTTTTTAACAATGACATAGCCACCATTAGCTTCATCCAACCCATCCCACACGGTAGCAGGAAGCATACCAAGAGCAACTGCGCACATGAGCTTTTTATATTTGTATCGATAAATCTGGTTGTTTCGATATCCTAAAGGATTATCATTACACAGCTTTTCGATAATATCGACAGTACCCTTAACATTATCCCTGTATCGATACAACATTACGTGGCTCATGATTTCGGCCATGCGGCTATCAATCATTTCCAAATTATCTGCAAAGACAGGATTGCTCACTTCACAAAAGCTAAACTCTGCACCATGATTCTGCAAATATGCCATTCTATCAATAATTTTCGTTTTTGAATTAATTGCATTTACCGCATTCATGACATCATCATCAATGCCATGGATTTTGTAAATAAAATTGGTCGCACTAGAAGCATTCATTAAAGTGGAAGCGCTTCCCATTTGGCTTTTAATAGAGAACCCAGCCAAGGGCCTAAAGCCGGTATTAATATCTAAAAATTCCATAATGATGTCTGCTTTTTGGGTATTGTCCGCTTTGATTTTGGTTACAAAGAGATTGTTCAAAAAGGTAGACAATCCTTCAATTTCGCCTAGCTTTAAATTACCGGTTCGCGCTGTAGACAAGTCCCTGTACAGCAAGGCTGTCTGTACTTCAAATTCACTTAGAGCAATAGCTTTTATAAATTCACCATTATGATAGATTTTTACGCTAGCCTCTCGACTATCTGCCGTATGATAATCATACACTTCTCCGGGTATTTCTTCTCTTCTGATTTTAATTATAGGCAGATATTGGACGTCACTAACACGCTCCAAATTTTCATTAGCAGCGTAAATACGACCATCACGTAATAGCTTTATTAACGCATAAATCTCAGACCATTCACCCTTGTTTCCGCTTACTTCTGCTGATAATGCTGCTGTCATTTTGATCCAAAACCTCCCTTATTTTCGAGGCAATAGCTGCTATAACAGGAACAGTAACGCTGTTACCGAATTGCTTGTATAAATTCACATCCGACAATCTCAACTTATAACTATCAGGGAATCCTTGTAAACGAGCCCACTCACGCGGAGTCATTTTGCGTATGCCCTCGCGATTTACTTCCCCTTTTATTTTTGTGATAGGAATAAAATTAGTTAATCTCTTGTCAACGATGAGATTCCGTTCTCGTCCCATACCACCGCAAACAATAGCACCTGCTATTCCTTGCATATCTCTTATTTCATAACCAAATCCATTACCTCTAGCGGCATGTCTTGCTTTATGCCGCCTCAGCGTTTCCAGATAAGTTGTACTGAGATAGTATTTTACGCTGACTTCTTTTTCTTCGATGATATCAGCCAATACCTTGGTATCATCTGTAGGCTCAGGGAATTCAAAGCCATCAGAAAAAATATCATTCCTAAAGGCAACAATATAAATGCGTTCTCTATTTTGGGGAACGCCATAATTTTTGCTGTTTAATACTTTGTGAAAAACTCTATATCCCAGTTTTTCAAAAGTTTTGGTAATAACTTTGAAGGTGCGGCCACGATCATGAATTACAAGACCTTTAACATTCTCACAAAAGATAACCTTGGGCTTGTGATATTCACATATACGTGCAACATCTAGGAATAAGGTGCCTCGGCACATTCCCTTATAATCGTCATCAAAGCCTTTTCTAGCACCTGCTAAGCTAAAGGCCTGACAAGGAAATCCAGCCAAGCATATATCAAATTGCGGTATGTCCTTGGCATCAATTTGAGTTATATCCCCTGCAATTGGGAATTGGTCATGAAAGTTTTCTTTGTAGGTCATTTGGGCATACTTATCCCATTCGCTTACGAAGACAGTTTCAAACTCATCCGCAAAAGCCTGCTCAAACCCTAGTCTTATCCCGCCAATCCCGGCAAATAAATCTATGCTAGTGAAGACTCTCTTTTTTATACCATATTCCATTCCTTCAAAAAGATTTGTTTCTTCCATTACGCTCAGCTTTCATTGTATAGATACTAAAGATTATAACAAATTTGAGCATGAAATGGTAGCGGTCAGAACACATTTTCTGAATCAATACGCTGTCTTTTCTTTACGCCTCCACAAACCACAACCCTCTCACCTCAAAAATAGCTCTTTGTCGTCCGCAAATAGTACACAAGTAACGCGTACCAATGCCACCTGTTTTCAAAGCAGGAGCTTCCCTAATATCCAGTATTTTATCAATCTCAAACTTTCTCCCATCCGGCCACAAAATAGTCCTCGGAAAAACCTTACCATTAGCCTTATGTTCAACCAACACATCTAAATTAATCCTCATTGCGAACACCATCCTTTTCTATAGAATTTTTGTTTGTTAATATTATAATTTGTTCTTGTAATTTTGGCAAGAAAAATCGGTAGCATAAAACAAATTCATACTACCGATTTTTATATCGTTAAAAATGTATCAATCATTATTCTTTTTCTAGCTTTTCCCATGCTGCAACCAAGCGCTCTACCTCCTGCAGTACTGTAGAAACATTTAACTGCATAAAAAAGCAAATCTTGAATAACTGCCTAAAATATAGTCCTCGCCTGCAGTTTTCCATACGGCAATAAGCAGTAGGATTGATTCCGCACAGCTTGGCAAACTCATCTTGGTTTAACCCCAAATCTGTACGCAATCCCTTTAAAACTTCTGCTATAGCTTTTTCATATATTCCGCATTGTGTTTCACACTTTGCCATAGATACCATAGAAGTGTCTCTGAAATGTACTTCTTGAACAAAATCTATACCTGTATGCCTTGTATAAATTTTCATTACGGCACCTCCTTGCATATAGCATAGCGGATAAATTTTAGTGCCTTTGATTTACTGCCTACACAGGCAACTATCAGAAAATAGCTAATTTTCTGTGCTACAATATAGGTGTTGGGGCCAACGTTTTACAGCACGGATTCCGTCACATTAAGCATCGGTCTGTGTCCCGATGCAAGGAAGAGTTTAAAATTACACACGTAAAAACCAATAAAAAATATAATTCCCTTTCGGCTACGGAGCTGAAAAATTTGGTACAAGGAGCACAAAGTTCCGACCAGCGCGCTATCGACAGGCTGTGCCAGTTGTTTAAACCTTTAATTTTGGCAGAAGCCTACAAAAGCTACGTAGTGGGAAAACTAGGAGATGATGCCGAAAATACAGCTTGGGAGATTTTTTTGGAGTTTATCCATAATTATCATGGCAACAAATATCGTCTGCTCCCGGGCCTAATTCAAACGAATTTGTATTACAATTTAATGCACAAGGTCTATCCTAAAAGAATTACTACTGTCAAAGCAGAAGCAATTCTGGACAATGTTGATGACAACGGCAACAAGCTGCTTGACCCTTCTGATGAGCAAGCTTGCATCAACAATTTTCTTGAAGATAAGTTCTTCGAGGAAATCTTTGTGCATTTAACACAAAAACAAAAAGATATTATTGATGCAGTCTATCGCCATAATATGAATTTAAAAGATTATAGTGATGAGCAAAACATTACTTATACCGCTGCCTACCTATTGGAAAAAAGGGCATTGGGTATACTTAAGAATGTGCTTGTGCATGAATAAATCCTAAAAAACAAAAGACAATCTGCGAGTAGCGTAATGTTACCCGTAGATTGTCTTTTTTGTTGTAAGCGTAATTACATTATTTTTTA
>JBJFHD010000033.1:0-73846 GCA_051893335.1 Erysipelotrichaceae bacterium
CCGAATATCCCATTGACATAAAAATATCTTCTATTTCTTCTCTGACAATGGTTAACGGATGCTTTGTTCCGTATTTAATTCTAGTGGCCGGCAAAGTAATATCTATTTTTTCCTGTTGGATTTTTTCGAGCATATCTTTTTCCTTTAACTGCTCGATTTTCTCTGCCAACAGTTTTTCAGTATGCTGTTTTAAACTGTTTACAGCCATTCCGTAATTCTTTTTCTCTTCCTTGCTAATAGTTGCCATATTAGCCATTAAAGCAGCGATTTTGCCTTTTTTTCCTAACAAATCAATTCGGATTGCTTCAATCGAATTCAAATCGGCAGCCGATTCGATTGTTTCGGTAAATTGCTGTTTTAAACTTTCCCAATTTTGTTCCATATACCATTTTCTCCTTCATAAAAAAACGCCAATTTAAGGACGTTAAATTGACGTGGTACCACCTTAGTTGCTTCTCAAAAACAAGATAACGTTTGTTAAACGGAGATTGTTAATCCCACTCCAAGGTGAATTCATATCCTATTAATGAAGATTTGCACCAGCCATCTTCTCTCTAAATTAATAGTGTTGATACTACGTTCCTTTTCAACATGTTAAAAATATTATAAGCATTTTAAACTTCAAAAACAAGAAGATAATATTACCTAAGCTAATTCTTTAATTCTCTTTTTCAGGTTTGTCGATACAATACAACTGAAATGTTTTTTACCGGTTACTTTGCTGTCTTTCAGTTTAAATCCGGCAAAATTGGTAATAACAACTTTTTTATCTTCAAGAACGCTGTTGGTTATCTCATCAAAAATGAAATCAATCAAGTCACTGGCTTCAGATTTATTGATATCAAATTTCTCTTTAACTTTGTCAACCAAATCTTTTTTGTAAATAATTTCCATCTTAATTCTTCTTTCTAGCTAAAATTCTAATTGGATTGCCTGTAAATTCAAAGGCTTCTCTTAATTTATTTTCTAAATACCTACTGTAAGAAAAATGAAGCAAGTTTTCATCATTGACAAATACCGCAAAAGTAGGCGGTGCAACTTTTACTTGTGATGCATAATTGATTTTCAACCTTTTGCCGTTATGAGTAGGCGGTGGGGTTGTAATCTGAGCATCGGAAATAACCTCATTTAATAAAGCTGTAGATACTCTGAAGCGTGAATAGTCGTAAACTTCATCAATCAGCGGAAACAGATTTTGAATTCTCTGCTTATTTAATGCACTGACAAAGACGATAGGGGCATAATCCAAATAAGGAAACTGAGTTTTAATTTCTTTAGTTATCTTATCCATGGTAGTATAGTCTTTTTCAACCAGATCCCATTTGTTATAGACAATGATAATTCCCTTGCCCGCTTCAATAGCATAACCGGCCACATGCTTATCCTGCTCAGTAATCCCCACTGAGCCGTCTAAGACAAAGAGAACAACATCGCTTCGATCGATCGCCTTCATTGCTCTTAACAGCGAATACTTTTCGACATTTTCGTATATTTTGCCTTTTTTTCTGATTCCGGCAGTATCAATAACCACATAAGACTTCCCTTCTCTTTCAAAAGGAGTGTCAATCGCATCTCTGGTAGTGCCTTCGATATTGCTGACGATAACTCTTTGCTGATTTAAAATCGCATTGACCAGAGAGCTTTTTCCGACATTAGGCCGACCGATAACCGCAAAAGAAATCATACTTTCATAGCTGTTTACTTCCTGCTGGTCAAATGAATTGATAATGGCATCCATTAAATCACCGATACCGATGGCCTGTGTGGCGCTGACCGCAATCGGGTCACCTAATCCCAATCCATAGAATTCATAAATTCCGTCCATAAAGGAAATATCGTCAACTTTATTGACTGCCAAAAGGACTTTTTTATTGGTTTTTTTTAACAGTTTAGCGATATATTGATCATCAGAGGTAACACCATCCCTGATATTACAAAGCATGATAATGGTATCGGCTTCGTTAATCGCAATATCAACCTGGGCTTGAATTTCCTGTTGAAAAGGTTGATCTTGAATTTGTATTCCACCGGTATCGATTATGGAAAATTCTTTGGTCAACCATTGGCATTTGCCATATATTCTATCTCTTGTAACACCCGCTGTCTCATCAACAATAGAAACTCTTTCACCAATCATTCGATTGAAAATTGTAGATTTTCCAACATTAGGGCGTCCAACAATTGCTACTGTATTTGACAACATCTTTACACCTCAAATTTTTTCTTTAACTAATTCTAAAATATAATTTACAACCTCATCCTTATCCATCTCGGTTGAATCAACCAATATGGCATCATCAGCCTGTTTTAAAGGCGAAATCTTACGATGAGTATCCTGATAATCTCTTTCCATTATTTCATTTTTTAAGGTTTGTAAATTACTTTCGATACCTCGTTGTTTGTTTTCAAGATATCTTCTTTTTGCTCTGGCTTCAACTGAAGCGGTTAAATATATTTTAAGCTCGGCATCAGGCAAAACCACTGTACCGATATCCCGACCATCCATTACATAACCTTTATTTTCAGCCATTTTCTGCTGCAAAGATACTAAATGCTCTCTTACCTCTTTAATGGTAGAAACATCACTGGCTAATAAAGATATATCATTAGCCCGGATTGTATCGGTTACATCCTCGTCATTTAAAAATACCTTCCCGTCGGTTGTCAACTGAATTTTAATGCTTGGTAATAACTCGACAATCTTATCAACATCGTCTGACTTCAAGTTATTTCTTTTGACTTCTAAAGCAACGCAACGGTACATTGCGCCGGTATCTAAATGAACATAATTTAATATTGAACATAACTGCTTGGCAACTGTACTTTTGCCAGAAGCACTAGGGCCGTCAATAGCTATATTAATCTGCATACTATAACAAACCTCTTTCCTGAGCGAACCAGAAACCGATTACAAACAATATAACAAATAGGGTCATAATCAACAAAGTTAAGACAAAGTTCAAAATCTTATTGGTTCTACTCATATTGTCATTAACTGAGTCTAATTCGTTTTCGTATTCTTTTACCTGAAGGTTGATTTGTTTGGTTTGTTCTAAAACCTGCTGACGCAACAATTTTTCCTTTTCCAATTTTTCATTGAGCTCTTCGACTTCAATCGGATTCTGATAATAAACGGCCGCATCAACATTATTTTTCGGACGATAATTCTCTTCAACGCTTTCCACTGTCTTTTCAATCTGACTTCTGATTTCATCCTGATAATTATCCAAATTCCACGAACTTAAAATATCCGAAATCTGATCGGCATCAAGCTTTTCGTCCTGAACTGCTTCAATCTTTTCGATTTTTTTATCGTAATCGGCCTTAACAGCATCCAAGGCATTATCGATATAGGCAAAGATATTATCATAATCGATTGTGGAAGTTTCCTCACCGACCAGTTTTTCGATTTCGGAAATCTGGCTTTGAACATCTTCTTCATTTTCCTCGATAATTACATCGCTGTCTTCTGGGAAAGCAGCAACCGTTTCAGGTTCATTTTCAACAACAGTGAAAGGTTCATCGACTGGCTGTTGATCTTCTTCAAAGATAAGCTGCGAGTCAGTTTCAGTTTGAGATTGAACTGTTTCAACACTTTCTTCTTGAACAAATGGGGTAAACTCAACCTGCTGCTGCGGTTCATTTTCGATAATCGGCTGACTTTCCGGTTCAGTTTCAATAATCGACTGACTTTCCGGTTCAGTTTCCGAAATAGAATCTTCAACTGATTCAATAAAGCTTTCAACCACAGTTTCATTTTGAGTAGTCATAGTTTCTTCAACTTCTGCCGGCTGACTGAAATCATCATCAGGCGGCAACATAAAACTATTGTCTGATTCTGTCAAAGTTTCTAAATCAGCGATATCAAAATCAACTGCTTTTTCAACTTCTTCGCTAACTGTTGGACTTACCGGAGTAAGCTGACTAACCGGCTCTGATGCAACACTGTCAACTTCAAAAGAAATATCATCAAGATTTTCTACCTCTTTAACTTCAGCCACAGTTTCCTGAGTCACCTTAACATTTGAAATGGTCTTATATGGATTAAAGTTGTCACCATAACTTGGACCGTAAACAATTGAAATACTCGGAATATCGGCCGGTTTAGCCTGTTTCGGCTTTAAAGAAGGCATCACAGGTTTTCTAACTTCTGTTTGTGTTTTTTCAACCGGTTCACTCTTTATTTTAGGCATCTGAAAAGCCGGCTTGCTGACGGTAGGTTGTACCGTTTGAGTAGTTGACGGTTGATTTACTTCTTCCACAACTGGTTCGCTAACAGGTTCAGAAACTGTCGGAACACTTTGATACGGCTCTCTGAATTGAGGATTAGCTTGCTGATTAACCACAGAGTAATTCTGCTGATTAGGCTGAGCTGGATTATTAGTGAAATTAACCGCTTCATTATAACTATATTGCGGTTGATTGTTTAAATTGGTTGGTTGCTGATTATTTGGATTAAAACCGCTATTATAAGCGTTATTCATCGCTTGATTACCATAAGGGTTATTTTGAGAATAAGGGTTGTTATAATACTGGTTATTGGTTTGTTGATAAGGGTTTGTATAATAAGGATTTGCATTGTAGCCATTGTTCTGATTGTTATAATTATCAAAAGATCCATTGTTATTTGGATATGGCTGATTTGGATTTGCATAACCGTTTTGGTTAAACTGGTTAGCGTTACTGTTGTAAGTATTGGTAGTGAAAGAACTTCCTGTAAAGTCCATATCTAAACTTCTTAAAAATTCTTCGTGTTCTTTTAAGATTGCGTCATAATCATTTTTACTATTTTGATAACTTGTGGTATTTCGGCCACTATTAAAACGCATATAATCATTATTTGTCGTAGTTTCCGTATTATAGTTACTATCTAGTATTCTGTTACTATCTGGCGACTTTGTGTTATCACCGGACATTCCTGTACGTAGATTTTGATAACGGTCTAATCTACTTCTGCCATTCATTACAAACCCCTCCTAACAATTAGGCTCTTCCACAATATTTTCCGTCAATTGTTGATACGATAATTTCTTCATCAGTATCAATAAACAGCGGAACTTTTACAGTCCATCCTGTTTCAAGAACTGCATTTTTTAAGGCACTGGTAGCTGTATCACCTTTTACGGCGTTTTCAGCTTCAGCTACTCTTAAAGTAACTTTATCAGGTAAAACAACTCCAAGGATTTCTCCTTCGTAAGTTGTAATCATTATACTATCTTGTGGCTTTAAAAAGTTTAATTCCCACTTTAAGCGATCCTTACCGATTTCAATCTGATCATAAGTTTCATTATCCATAAAAACCAGTTCTTCGCCGGCATCGTAAAGATACTGCATAGTCCTTTTGTCGATCTGGGCTTCTTCAACCTTATCGCCTCCGGTAAATACAACATCTTTAATTGTTCCAGATCTTAAATCTTTGGCGTGCGCTTTGACAACCATCTGACGCATTGCGGTCTTATTCAAAGATGTATTTAATACAACATATATGTTACCTTCGTACTTAAATGTTGTTCCTGGTTTTAAATCATTAACAATTATCATATATTTATTCCTTCTTTCTCACGCTAAAAACAAAATCACCGAAATGATTGTAGTATTATTATAACAAACAAATCAAATGAAATAAAGAATTGTTTTTATTACTCAGAAAAAAACCTGTTATTAACAGGTTTTACATTTCATAATTATTTAGCAGTTTCTGATGCTCTGGTTTCCCGAATTACGGTTACCTTAATCTGTCCTGGGTAAGTTAATTCGTTTTCAATCTTATCTTTGATTTCTCTGGCTAATCTGAAACAGTTAACATCGTCAATCTTTTCCGGCTGAACCATTACACGAACTTCACGACCGGCTTGAATTGCATAAGATTTTTCAATACCGTCGAAACTGTTAGCAATCTTTTCCAATTCTTCCAGTCTGTTAACATAATTCTCCAATGATTCATATCTGGCACCAGGTCTGGCAGCTGATAAGGTATCGGCTGCAGCAACCAAGTTAGCGATAATGCTCTTAGGTTCTTCATCACCGTGGTGAGAAGCAATCGCATTTAGAACGATATCATTTTCACCATGTTTCTTGCAGACTTTAACGCCTAATTCCACATGGCTGCCCTCTTGTTCAAAGTCAATGGCCTTACCGATATCATGAAGCAAACCGGCCCGCTTAGCCAAATTCTGTTTTAAGCCCAATTCTGCCGCCATCATACCGGCCAAATGAGCAACTTCTATAGAATGCTGCAAAACATTTTGACCATAAGAATAACGATATTTTAATCTACCGATTAAATTAATCATTTCACGATCGATTCGACCTAAGCCTAGCTGGAAGACTGCTTCCTCACCGGCTTTTTGAATTACTTCATTTAATTCAGCTGTTTTCTTATTAACAACATCTTCAATTCTACCCGGTTGAATTCTGCCGTCTTTAATCAAATGTTCCAATGTAAGACGGGCAATTTCCCTTCTGATCGGATCAAAGCAGGAAATAGTAATTGTTTCCGGAGTATCATCTATAATCAAATCAACACCGGTAGCCTGTTCAATTGCCCGGATATTTCTGCCTTCACGGCCGATAATTCGACCCTTCATTTCTTCTGAAGGTAAACCGACAACCGATACGGTACGATCAATTGTTTCTTCTTGGGCGTATCTTTGAATCGCAATACCAATGACATTACGGGCTAACTCGCTGGCGTTAGCCTCTGCTTCTTCTTGTTTTTCTTTTACATAAGCAGCCATTTCGTTGGCTGTAGAATTCTTGACTATTTCAAATAATTCTTCTTTGGCTTCATTGACAGTCAAATTGGCAACTTGTTCTAAAACACTGGTTTGGATATCAATTTTATGCTGCAAATCAGCCTGCATCTTGTCTAAATCAGCAGACTTCTTGTTTAAATCAGTAATTTTTTCATCAACATGTTTTTCTTTATTGCTTAACTTTTCCTCACGGAAATTTAAAGAGTCTTCACGTCTAATAAGTCTATTCTCATATTCATTTACTTCCTGACGGTGCTTCTTTATTTCTTTTTCAGCCGATAATTTTAATTCATAAGCTGAATTTTTCCCGTCTAAAACCGCTTGCCTCTTAATAGCATCTGCTTCAATATTTGCTTCTTTTATAACTAATTCAGCTTTTTGTTGATTTTTATTTAAACCGATTTTTGATATAATCGTCATTACGATAATACCAATCGCAAAACCTGCTATAGCTGCCAAGATGAAATATAATGGTTTATCCATATCACTACCTCCATCTATCTAGATATAACAACAATATATTAACATAAAATCACTTATTTTTCACATAAAAAAACAAAATGACCGGCTGCGGTAGTTTTTTTATCTTCGTTTTTAACAGTTTATGAATTTATTAGACCGTTTTCTATTGTATAAAGCAAATCAAACTCGTCATTAATAATCCATAAATCGGCCTTCTTATCAATATCAATCGAGCCAAAAGCCTGATTATTGTAGGCTTTAGCGACATTTTCGCAACATATTTTAACACTGTCAGCCAAAGGCAGCTTCATCTGCTCAGTCAGATATTTAATTGATTGAATAACGCTAATACTGTCGGCGTGTTTATAATAAGGGATTAAATAATCAAAGCTGTTTTCCTTAACCTGATTTATTAGCTTAAATAGATTTTCGCTTAGGACACTGTCATCACATATAACAGCGAAATAGCGGTTTTTTTCTTCTAAAAAATCACAAAATGAAGATATTTCAACCGGTCGGTTAAGGTTATCAATTAAATAATTATTAATATCTTCTGGCGAATTTGACAAAGCTAAAAGCTGACTTATCGATGGTATGACAAGCAAATCGTTAAAATCATAATCAATCATTACTCTGGCATGATAATTAATAATCTCAATAATTCTATCATCTTCAATATTCAGGATTGCTTTAATAATTCCTGAAGCAGTTACAATTCTCTCTGACCTAATAAACATCTTTTTCTCCTATTATCCGGCAATTAAACTGCCGTTCTTTTTCCATTTTACTATAGCTTACCGATTAAAGATACAATCTGCTTAAAAAAAGCACTCAGTTTAAATATGAGTGCTTAAAAAATCAGTTTTAGATAACTTATATTAATCAACGATTTTGATATGGAGCTCATCTAGCTGTTTCTGATCAACTTCCGTAGGAGCATCGCTCATCGGACATTTAGCATTGGCATTTTTAGGGAAAGCTATAACATCTCTCAATGATTCCGAATTGGTCAAAATCATCGCAACTCGATCCAAACCTAATGCCAAACCACCGTGAGGAGGAGTGCCATACTTTAAGGCATCAATGAAGAAACCGAACCGGTTTTCAATCTCTTCTTTTGACAAGCTTAAAATTTCAAACATTTTTTCCTGCATATCGCAATCATAAATTCTCAAACTTCCACCGCCTAATTCATAACCGTTTAAAACAACGTCATAAGCATAGCTTCTAACTGACAGCGGGTCACTGTCCAGCAAAGCTAAATCCTCATCATTCGATCTGGTAAACGGATGATGAACCGAATAGTAGCGGCCATCTTCTTGTGAATATTCCAACAGTGGGAAGTCAACAATCCATAAGAAATCGAAAGTATTTGGATCATATAAATGCAGTTTTTTACCTAAATAGCTTCTGACAGCACCCAAAGCGGTTGAAGCTTTGATCCAGTTGCCTGAGGTTATCAAAACCAGCTGGTTGTTGGTCAAGTTAAGCTTTTCGATTAATCGAGCTTGCTGCTCATCATTAAAGAATTTTACTGCACTGCCCTGTAAAGTATTATCTAAATACTTTAAGACAACCAGTCCTGAAGCACCATTTTTCTTGGCTAAATCAGTTAAGGCGTCAGTATCTTTGCGGGAAAAAGTATCGGCATTGTCAACTACCATTGCTTTGATTGTTCCCTTTGGGGTTAAACCTTCAGCAAAGGCTTTAAATTCACTGTCAGCAAAAATATCTTTTACCTCGGTAAAAGTCAAACCGAAACGGGTATCAGGTTTATCTGAGCCGTAAGTATTAATCGCATCAGCATATGTAAATCTTCTAAACGGTGTTTCAATATCAATTGATTTAACATCGTGCATTACCTTCTTTAATAAACCTTCAGTTAATGTTAAGATCTCATCCTGAGACATAAAGCTGACTTCAAGGTCTAACTGAGTAAAATCTAATTGTCTGTCTGCTCTTAAATCTTCATCTCTAAAACATCTGGCAACCTGATAATATCTTTCAAAACCGGCAACCATCAAAAGCTGTTTGAATTGCTGCGGTGATTGAGGCAAAGCATAGAAACAGCCCGGATGTACTCTCGAAGGAACCAGATAATCTCTTGCGCCCTCAGGTGTCGACTTAGCCAAAACCGGTGTTTCGACTTCAATAAATCCATTATCATCCAGATATTCGTGCATTGCTTTGACAATTTTGGCTCTGGTGAAAAGTTTTTGCTGCAAAGCCGGTCTTCTTAAATCCAGATAACGATATTTTAATCTGGTATCTTCCAAAGCATCAGTTTCATCAGCAATAATAAACGGAGGCTGAACGGCAGTATTGATAATCTCAATCTTTTCGGCCTTAACCTCAATTTCTCCGGTAGCCAGATTTAAGTTTTTACTGCTTCTTTCAATTACTGTTCCCTCAACATTCAAAATATATTCATTTCTAACCGTTTTAACAGCATCAGTCAGGGTTTCATCAACTACAATCTGAGTGATACCTGTTCTATCTCTTAAATCGATAAATACCAAACTTCCCAAATTTCTTCTTTTAGCTACCCAGCCGATTAAAGAAACTTTTTTACCGACATCACTGATTCTTAACTCACCATTTACATGTGTTCTGTTCATATTTCTCTATTCTCCTAATATCTCTTTAACTTTGTTAATTATTTCCGCAAAATCAACTGTATATTGCTCTTTCTTAACTGTATCTTTAATTTGAGCGGTCTGACTGTTCTTTTCTTCTTCACCGACTATCACGATGACTTTACTGTCCAGTCTGTCACTGCTTTTAAATTGAGCCTTTAATGACCGGCCGGTAAAATCTAAGGCGGTAACGATATTATTACTTCGCAACATTTCGGCAATCTTTAATGAATAATCACTTACTTCACCTAAAGAAATCACATAGACATCGCTCTGTTTTTTGATTGGCTGAATGCCCTGCTGTTCTACTGAAAGATTTATTAATCTTTCCATTCCCATTCCGAAACCGACCCCGGCATAATCCGGTCCGTTAAAACTGCTGATCAAACCGTCATATTGTCCTCCGCCGAATAAGGTTGCCTGCTGGCCGTCATCATCAATCGGTACGGCTTCAAATACGGTATTTGTATAGTAATCAAGCCCTCTTACCAGACGATCATCTATGCGATATGGAATGTTTAACTCATCCAAACCCTGTAAAACCGCCTGGAAATACTTCTTGGAATCAGCGGTTAAATAATCACGGCATTTCGGAGCAGAAGCAAAGAAGTCCTTATCCTTATCAACTTTACAATCCAAAATACGCAATGGATTCTGTTTATAACGTCTTTTACAATCATCACATAAGCAATCCAGATATGGTGCAAAATAATCTTTCAAAGCAGTGCGGTAATTATCTCTGCTTTCCTTATCACCCAAGGAATTGACTAAAACTACCACATTATTAATTCCCATTAACTTTGTTATCCGATAACCCAAAGCTATACATTCCACATCAAGTGAAGGATTTCTTAAACCGATTGCTTCAATACCGAACTGGTGGAATTGACGATATCTGCCCTTCTGTGGTCTGTCATATCTGAACATCGGCTCAAGATAGAAAAGTTTTACCGGTAAATCGCTGTTTCCGTACATTTTATGCTCAACAAAACTTCTGATAATTCCTTTGGTTCCTTCCGGTCTCAAAGTCAAATCTCTTTGTCCGTTATCTTTAAAACTGTACATTTCTTTATTAACCATATCCGATGAATCATTTTCGCCCTTAAAGACTTCAGTATGTTCAAAAACCGGTGTTCTGATTTCACTGTAGCCGTATAAACGGCATTGCTGGCGAATAAGATTTTCCGCCTGCTGCCATAAACTCATCTCATCACCGTAGATGTCCTGAGTTCCTCTTGGTAATTGATATTTAAGCTCTGCCATATAAATTCCTTTCTAAAATAAAAAGCATCCTCATAAGGACGCTTTGATAATCGTGCGTGGTGCCACCCTAATTTTTTCTCGTTAGAGTTAACGCCGTCCTACGTTTTTACCTACTGTCAGTTCAGTAAAAATTCTCCAAAGTGTCAAATTTTAAGCCTTCATGAAAATTTGCACCAGCCATTTTCTCTCTGTAAATCCAACTTAAAATCCTCTTTTTCCTCGAATTTGATTTTATTCTAACACTGTAATCGACAAAAATCAACCAAAATACTATTTTGTAATTCTTCTGACATCATTAACCGCATTAATCTTTTTCAGATTAGTGATAAGAACCTGCAGTTGCACAACATCTTTAACTTTGACCTTGATTTCAACGAAAGCATTGACCTTATCCGGCAAGGCTTCCGATTTAATGCCTGATAAAGAAACCTTATATTGAGCCAGCATTGTGACGATATCATTGATCAGATACGGATAATCGGTAGCGTCGACTCTCAGCCAGCTTTCGTATTGGTTTTCAATCTTGCTTTCTATCCACTTAACCGTAATCAGACGATTGTTTTCACTAGTGATATTCGGACAATCCCGACGATGGACCTTAACTCCTTGACCCTTAGTAATATAACCGACAATATCATCTCCGTAAATCGGCATACAGCAGCCGGCTAAATTAACCATGACATTCGATAAGCCTTCAACTTCAACCTGACAGTTTGGATTGGATTTTTTATTTCCCTTTTTAGCATTACGCTGCTGGAACATCTTAGTCAAAGAGTCATTATCAGCCATCGTGGTTATCTTATTTTTTTGTAATTTTTCGATAATCTGGATAATTGTAACGCTCTTATTGGCTAAGGCATACATTAATTCATCATAACTGTTTAAGCCTAATTGAGAATAGATATTCTCTAAGCGTGATTTGTCGAAATAATACTTTTCGTCCAAACCTCTTTTCTTAATTTCTTCCTGATAAATTTTTTCGCCTTTTTCGATTTGTTCTGATTTATTATCATTTTCTTTCTTCAGTAAAAAGGCTCTTATCTTATTTCTGGCCGTAGTGGTTTTAACGATTTTCAGCCAGTCTTCGCTTGGACCGTTTGATTGTTTAGAAGTTTTAATCTGCACAACATCACCGGTTTGTAATACGGTATTTAAAGGCACCAAAACACCGTTAACAATTGCTCCGACAGCATTATTGCCTACTTCCGTATGAACCCGATAGGCAAAATCCAAAGGAGTCGAACCGTTTTGCAGTTCGATAATTCTACCCTTTGGGGTCATTACATAAACATTTGCTTCAAAAATTTCTTTTTTAATCTGGCTCATAAATTCGGTCGGATGAGCTAATTTCGATTCATTCATAATCGAAATCATATCGTGATACCAGCCTAATTTATTTTCGATTTCCTTCTGCTCGGTGGCATTGTTATACTTGCCTTCCTTATAAGCCCAGTGTGCCGCAACACCCATTTCCGCAATCATATTCATTTCTTCGGTACGGATCTGAACTTCAAATATATTGCCGTTACCATCTAAGACCGAAGTATGCAAAGATTGATACATATTGCTTTTAGGCATGGCAATATAATCTTTTAAACGACCGTTAATCGGTTTATAACTGTTGTGAATGTAACCTAAAATCTCATAACAGTTTAATTCGGTTTTAGTAATTATTCTTATCGCATATAAATCATAGATTTCATCAAATGATTTATTTTTAGTTTCCATTTTGTGGTAGATGGAATATATATGCTTGCTTCGACCGAATATCCGATATTCAATCTTTTTATCCGCCAGCATATTGTCAATATTAATAATCATCTGTTCGACAATCGCTTCTCTTTCGCTCTTTTTAGCTTCCAGTAAATTGGCAATTTCGTGATACTTTTCGTTTTCCAGATACATAAAAGACAAATCTTCCAATTCATTTTTTATCTCTGCCAAACCTAAGCGGTGAGCAATCGGGGCGTAAACCTGTAAGGTTTCCTGCGATATTTTCTTTTGTTTTTCTACCGGTTGATACATCAGGGTGCGCATATTATGAAGTCTGTCAACCAGTTTAATAATAATAACTCTGACATCTTTAGCCATGGCGATAAAGATTTTTCTATGATTTGCCGCCTGGTATTCCTTTTCGTCTTTAAACTTTAAACTTCCGATTTTAGATACCGCTTCAACTAAAGTCGCAATATCGTGATCAAAGAGCGTTTCCACTTCTTCAAAGGAAACCCCGCAATCCTCCATCGTATCGTGCAATAAACCGGCACAAATGGTCTGCGGACCGGCAGTCAGGGTCGCTAAAATATATCCTACATTTAAAACATGAATAAAATAAGGTTCACCACTTTTTCTGAATTGTCCTTCGTGTTTCTCTTGAGCAAAATTGTAAGCCCGAGTAATCATATCAAGTGAATCCGGATCAGATATATATTTTTTAACTTCATCGAAAAATATTTCTTTTGTTACTACTTCTCTTTTCATGTTTTCACCCCCTGTTTTATAAAAGAAGTGGAAACCCACTTCTGATTATCGATTCCTCTATTCTCCTTCGTATTGAAGAATTGAGAATACTTCATAGCCCTTTAGGGCATCTCTTCCTTTTAAATCGACTAATTCGATTAAGAATGCATCCCCAACAACAACGCCGCCTAATTGTTCAACCATCTTGTTTACAGCGTTGATAGTACCGCCGGTTGCCAATAAGTCATCAATAACTAATACTCTCTGACCCGGCTTGATTGCATCCTTGTTCATTTCCAAACTGTTAGTGCCATATTCTAAAGAATACTGGTATGAAATTACTTCTCTTGGCAATTTATTTGGCTTTCTGGCTGGAACAAATCCAACATTTAATTCAGTTGCGACCGGACAGCCAAAAATGAAACCTCTGGATTCAGGTCCGACAATAACATCAGCCTTTAAATCTCTGGCAATCTTAGCAAGGATATTAGTTACTTCTTTAAAAGCTCCACCGTCCTGAATTAATGGAGTAACATCTCTGAATAAGATTCCTTTTATCGGATAATCCGGAATCGAAGCAATATAATCATACAAATTCATAAATAAAACACCCTTTCAAAAATACTCATTAATAATAACACAATCATAAGTAAAAATGGAATAAAAGTCAAAATATGTGTAAAATATAACTCGTAAAGGGGTATTTAGGTATGGAAATTCAAATATCAAATCAATTCTTATGCGCCACTATTTCTTCTTTGGCAGCTGAAGTTATTTCCCTAAAAAAAGGCGAAGAAGAGTTTGTCTGGGATAGAAACAAAGAGGACTGGCATAACTGCAATCCGATTTTGTTTCCGATAGTCGGTCCTTTAAAAGACAACAGTTATACATATAAAAACCAAACCTACTCTTTAAACCAGCATGGTTTTTTAAGAAGAAGTCAATTTAATTTCATCGAAATCAAAAAAGACAGTACCAAGTTACAGTTTAAACAAAATCAGGCCTCTAAAGAGCTTTATCCTTTTGATTTCACATTAACAGTCAGCTATCGTTTAGATAATGACAAATTATTAATTGCTTATCATTTGGAAAATAATGATGATAAAGAATTGCCGTTTGACATCGGTTTTCACCCTGCTTTTGTTTGTTGCAATTACTATGACGAAAACTTCGCCAAAGTAAAAATCAGATTTGAAAAAAAGGAAGATAATCTTCCTTTGACCATCGATTTAAAAGAATTGGTTAATTTGGAAAAACAGGAAACCTTCTTTTATCAGAATTTTAACTCAGAATATGTTGAGCTATTGACTGAGAAACATACTATCAGAGTAGCAATCAAAGATTTCACCACCTTAGGTTTCTGGCGGAAATCTGAAAAAAGTGAGTTTATCTGCATTGAACCGCAGCATCCTGTCAATAACCTGAATAAGAACAATTTCTTCTCCAGAGATAATAAATTAAACAATCTGTTAGCCCCTAAGTGTAGCTTTGATTGTCAATATTATTGGCAGATTATCTAGTCAATGACTTCAGCCACGATCTGATAACTTGTTTTATGATTGAAACGGTTCTCTTTTAACTGACCGATTACCCGTAAACAGTCTTTATTCAAATAATAATCATAGCCTTTGTTCGCAAAACTGATAATCTCTAATCCGTTATTGAGAGTCCATTTCAATTGATTATCGGTTTTTAATTTTCGATACTGCTTAATATCGTTAAAAGAAAAGGCCAATAGGGGCAGTTTGCGATCTTGACCAAACGGCCGATACGAAAAGACTTCCTTGATGTTTTCTATTGACAAATCCTGATATTCTACCGGCAAATAATAATGAACAATCCGATTATCACAATCCTTTAATTTTTTGCTCAGAAATTGTTTCAGAGGTTCAAGAGTTTGCTGCTGTATGGAAAAGCCGCAGGCTTTATCATGGCCGCCAAAATGAATAAAATGCTCTTTAAATTCAGCCAGCAAATTCATTAAGCCATCGTCATTACTTCGGGCAGAACATTTAATAAGAGAATCAGCCTGCGTCAAAACAAATGTCGGTTTGCCATTAAGAGTTAATAAACGATTGGCAATTAAGCCCAATAATCCTTCGTGAAGCTTATCAAGATAGACAAAATTAAAGTTACTCGACAAATCCAGCATTTTTACAACCTGCTGACACTGTTTTTGGCTCATATTCGTTCTTAACTCATTAATCTGATTTATCTGTCGGCTGTAATCGGCTATAACTTTAGTATCTTGGGCAAGCAAAAAATCTACCACCCGATTTACGTTAGCGAGATCACTTAAACGGCCGATTGAATTGATTTTCGGCACAATTTTAAAGCTGACATCATCCTCATTAAGCGGAAATTCAAACTTGTCCAAAGCCAAAAGATTGGGATATTTTCCTTCGTTGAGCAGCTGTAAGCCCTCATTGACAATAAAAAGATTAATCCCTTTTAAACTCATTACATCGGACAAAATCGACAACATCGCTAAAATCTTCATCTTATCATCGTCCAGTTTTAGATATTTAGCCAATAAATATACTAAAGCCGCCCCGGATAAATAACGATAGGGTTCAGCAAGTAAATCCGGGTGTAAAAGATAATCGCAATCCGGTTTTTCCGCCAGATTATGATGATCAGTGACGATAACTGTCATCTGATTTTGTTTCGCCCAGTTGATTTGTTCAATCTTGCTGATGCCATTATCAACCGTAAAAAGCACTTGATAACCTTTCTGCCGGCTTTGCTGAAGACGAGCCAAATTTAAACCGTAACCCTCTTTAATCCGATCGGGAATATAAAACCCACATTGGATATTTAATTTATTCATTAGCATTACCGCAATGGTAGTCGCACAAATCCCATCACAATCATAATCGCCAAAGATAAAGACTTTTTGATCCAAGTCTTTTATCCGATAAATGGCTTGTTTAAGCGGCTCAAATACTGTTTCGTCTAGTTCAAACTGCTTTAAGGGATGAAAAAAATCGGATATGTCATCTGCACTGTAACCGAAACTATCAACTATTTTACTCAGCAGTTCACTGACCTGATACTGGTTTTTGATAGATTGATAATTATTGGTTTCAATTTTTTGATACATATCCGATTTCCTTTATTTTTTAATTAATGTTTAACAGCATAGCTGTACATTGCTGTAAGAGTAACAACTAGTGACAAGACAGCAGTCAAACTAAACAACAATGCTACAACAAACTTGTCAGTTACACCGGCAAAGCCAAGAGTAACTACAACAGTAACAAACATTAATCCGATTAAGACGATGAAGATTCTCTTATATTCGGTAACTGCGTTATTTAAAGCATTAACTGCCTTGCTGGCTGACTTGCCGTTAAAGACTGACTTAGCACAGCATGAATATAACAAATTGTTACATAATAATGAAAGTGCGCTGACTAATGAAGTAACCATAGCGACTGCAGAGATATTAGCTCTGGTAGCATTTGATGTGATAACTAATACTGATGTTAAAGCAAATAAGCTAAACAATACCTGAATAACAGTAGAATGAGCCAAAACCTTCTTATCACTTAAATAGTAGTAAGAGGCCATTAATAAGGTTGCTACTGCAACAGGAATTAATCCATAAATCAGAATCAGATAGTCATCTTTAACCTGCATTACAAAGACAATAAAGCCGACAAAGCAAAGAGCCAATAATACATAGCTAACCAGAGAAAGGCTCTTGTAATTGAACTTAACCAGACTGTATTTAGACGGGTTATTCTTACTGATTAAATTCTTTGCCAAATAATTTGAGTTATACAAATTATTTAAGATAAAGTATTGCAGTAATACAGCTATTACAAAGCTGAAGACAATCGCAAAGCCGGTAATAGATACGCCTAAGAAATAAGTCTTAAAGAACATATAAGTTACGGTAATTGTTAAAATGATGAATAAAGCTGAACAAACAGTCGCAAAACTTAATTTCTTGAAACTGTTCTTCAAGGAATTATTTACAGTATTGCCTGCCTGATATAATTGATTGAAGTTGTGATCAAACAACAGCAGATAAGCAATCATTATAAATAAACCGAATACTAACATCGTTACAACATTGGAATTGAAGATAACCGAGAAAGCACTGGCAATATTTACTGCCAATAAATTGTAGCCAACCAGTAGAACCGAGCTGACTAAACCGGTCAGTTTATAGCTGTAGATTAATACCAGACTTGCTAATGCAACTGAAATCCAAAGCCCGGCAATAATGGTATTAGCCTGACTGTTAGCTGCCGAAGTAGCCAGTGTGAAGCTTTCTTCACTAATTGTGCAAGGCAACATACCACCGTTAGCCACGCTGACTAAATTCTTGGTTGTATCAAAATCGTGAGCACTGACAACGTAACAAGTTTCCGAAATTGCCGATGAGCAAACAGCACTGGCTAAATAAGCCGGTTCATCTTTTTCATTTTCGCTGACATAAGACATTGATTCATCATAATCCAACCAAATAACCAAATTGTTATTTTCCAGCAATGAAAGAGATAAGGTTGTTGCGCCAAACTGCGCTGTATCAGAAACGAAAATATATAATAAGGTTGTATCACCTGACATACTTACGCCAAAAGGCATCGTACTAACCAAAACATCAGAGCCCATTACTTCTCTGTCAGTAGCATCTCTGAAACTGATTTCACCTTTTTTAGTGATATATTGACGCATTGAATCATAATCAAAATCGCCGGTAAAAGATAAGGTAATCTTATTGCCGTCAATCTTGCTTTCAACATCAATGGCGCCAAAGTTAAATAATCTATTTTCCAAAACTTCAGCTGCCTGCTGAACAGTCTGCTGATCAGTGCTGTCACAACTGAATACTAAACTGTTTCCCTGTGATAACTCTAAGTCTAACTTGACTGAGTCATTCATTTTAGGCGCAAAATAAATAATTGAACCTAAAATCAAAACTAAAGTTACCAATGCGATAATTAATTTTTTCGTGTTTTTTCTCATAATTCTATTCACCCTCAAATTCTTTATTCACTTTATTAATACTTTCTTGAAGTTTATCACCACTTCCAACAACATAGTCAATTACTTCTTCGACGGTAATACTGTCGATGTCGCTGGCAATTTTACTGATATGATCCGGGACCTGTATCATCCAAATTGTGTTATAAACCATTTGTTTAAACTGAGGAAAACTCAAATACTGTAATTGATTTCTCGTTAAACTGTTATATTTAATATGCAGTAAAAAGTTGATCTCTTTATCCATTTTACAATACCCCGATTAACAAACCGATCAGCGATAAGATTAAACCGCATAACCAGAATACATGAACAACTTTGGTTTCTTTCCAGCCGCTTAATTCAAAATGATGATGTAAAGGAGCCATTTTGAAGACTCTTTTACCGGTTAATTTGAATGAACCAATCTGGATAATATCCGACAATACCTCAGCTACAAATACTCCACCGATAAGCACTAAAGCAATCTCTTCTTTAGTTACCATGGCAACAGCAGCCAGTAATCCACCCAAGGCTAAACTTCCCGTATCACCCATAATTATTTTAGCCGGATGATAATTGTATTTCAAATAGCCCAGTAATGAACCGATTAATCCGCACAGAAAGATTGCGATATTGATAAAGCCGCTGCGATAGCAGAAAAAGACATACGGAACAAAAGCAAATATCGATAAACCGGCACATAAACCATCCAAGCCATCGGAAAGGTTTACGGCATTTGACGCACCGGTAAACATAAAGAAGACAAGGATCATATAAAACCAGCCTAAATCAATCTGAATGGAAGTAAATGGAATAATAATTAAACTATTGGTTAATTTGCGATATAAAAGATAGAACACAACCGCTAAAACCGATTGCATTAAAAATTTATATTTGGCTTTCAAACCGTCATTATTCTTCTTAACAACAATTAAAAAGTCATCGATAAAGCCAATCAGCCCATAAGCTACAAAGGCCAATATTACCAGCAAAAAAGTTTTATCCGTAAATGCTGAAGGAATAACTACTAAAGCAGTTAACAATGAAGTAATAACAAACACCACTCCACCCATTATTGGAGTGCCGGCCTTGGCTTGATGTGATTTGGGGCCTAACTCCCTAATCGACTGACCGATATGTATTTTATGTAAATAGGAAATCGCAAAAGGATATAACAATAAAGCTAAACCTAATCCAATTCCAAAAGCTAAAATCATCCTTACAAGCATAATAAAACCTCCGTATGCTTTGTTTATTATAGCATTTTCTATTGATTTTTAAAGTTTTTTTTACAGCTGAGCCAAAAGAAAACGGTTACTGTAAAGTAACTTCAATTACAGCACCGTCTTGAACTATCTCATTAGGGTTAATACTTTGGCTGACAACAAAACCGCTACCGGTAATTTTGACATGAATATTCGCCAGATTACAGTAAGCTATAACTTCTTTTTTATTAAATCCGGTCAAATCTGCCATCACAATATTGTCATATCCCGTCAGCAAGATCAGTCTGCCGTTTTCCAGTACGGTATACCCCTGCTTTGGATATTGGCTGATAATCGTATCACCCTCACCGATTGTAATAATAGAAAGATTATACTTCGATAATTTTGTAATAACACTGTCTAAAGACTGATTGGTATAATTATCCAGAATAAACTGCTCTCTATATGACTCATCATCTTCGCTCTGGTTTGATGACAGACCTAAGACATTAGCTACAACCTGTTCCAATTGGTTGATATATGGAATGGATTGGGAAGTATAAGGATTATCATCCTGATAACAGAAATAAATCAAAACCTGAGGATCTTCTATCGGCATAGCCAGCATCATCGAGTGAATGGTTAAATCGCCATATCCGCCGGTTTCTAAAGCAACTTCAGCTGTACCTGACTTGCCCCCGACATTACACTGTTCGATTTTATATTTTGCACTGGTTATACTCCAACCCGAATTAACTACTCCATTCATTAAATCCAACATAGCCGCAGCTGTTGAAGCGCTGATAGGTTTACCTACTTCTTCCCTTTGACCCTGATAAACAACTTTTCCGGTATTAGGATCGGTTATCTGCTCAATAATATAAGGTTTAATCATAACTCCTTCATTACAAAAAGCAGTATATGCCTGAATTATCTGTAAAGCATTGGCGCTCATTCCCTGACCAAAGGAAGTATTGATTAAACTGTAAGGGTTGGAATAGTCGGCACTGCCGTAAAAATCGCCCTCATCAATGCCATAGACATTTACCGACTTGAAAAAGCCGAACTTTTCCATATATTCTTTATAAACCTCTGGATCAACATATTTTTCCAGCAGAACCGCACAGCCAACGTTATATGAGCAGCAATAAGCTTCATAAAAAGAAGCATTCGGAATTTGTTCATCCAGATAATTATGAATTGATAAACCATTATCATAATTCAGCCGGACAATCTGGCTATTTGAAGAACCGTCGACATAAAAGACGGTTGCATCCAGCTTATCGTTTTTATTGAAAGTGCCCTGATCAATTGCTGCAGCATATAAAAATGACTTGATGGTTGAGCCGGGCTCGTATGGTAAAGTAGCATTATAGTCATTATAATCGGTAATATCCATCGTGTTAGGATCAAAGCTCGGATAAGAGGCATAGCCTAAAATCTTTCCTTCTTTAGCATCCATTACAATTCCCCATGCTTTGTCTACCGAATCAGAAATATTCATCGTATTGGTTAAAGCCTGCTCTAAAGCCTGCTGAATAACACTGTTTAAAGTTAATTGGACATCATAACCGTTTGCGGAAGGTTCAATGGTGATGTTACCGCCCGATAAAGGATAACCGTTAACATCGGAATAATATTCCTCATAGCCGACCTGGCCGGTTAATTCTTCATTTAGAATTCCCTCAATCCCCGAAATTCCAACCAGCTGGTATTCGCCATCGATATTCTGATTTTCTACATATCCGATTAGATGTGAGGCAAAACTATTATTCGGATAATATCTGGAAGTTGAGGCACTGAAAGTAATCCCCGGCAAATCCAAGGCTTCAATTTCCAATTTGACATCATAGGACAAATCACTGCCCTTTGGTCCTACTTCAACCTGATAATAGCCTTCTGAGGATAATCTTTCAACCAAGTAGTCTTCATCAATACCTAAAATCGGCGCAACAAGCTGAGCGGTTTTTTCGATATCTTTAACATAATCGTCAACCAGCACAACATCGCCTTCCTCATTTTTAGCATATTTTTGGTGAGAGCTGTCTAAAATAAAAGCAATTTTATAAACCGTAACATCATTAGCCAAGATATTTCCTTCACTGTCATAAATAGTGCCGCGAGTTGGCACAACCTTTTCGCGCGAAATTAAAACACCCTTGTTCTCGTTAAAATCAACTGCCGAAAGCAATGTCTTGCCGGTAAATTGCAGTTTCAAAAGATTAACCAAAATAAAAATCAAGGCCACTACTAAAATAAAAGCTAATAAATTGGTTTTAAAATTCCTTTTCAGTTTTTTCATAAGCTAATTGTAAATAGAAACAACCGTAGTCTGGGTAGTCAAACCCTTAACTGAAGCCATTTCCATTACTCTATTATAATCCGATAATTGCTTAACTTGAATAGTCAATGCATCAACTTCGGCTTTTGTCTGGATAATTAACTGCTGATTTTCTTTTTGCTGGGCAGCAAGCGAAACGTTATATGATTTCAAGAAAATCGAACTGCCTAAATACAAAATGGCCGACAAAAAACAAAAAGCGGTCAAGACTCTGATCCATCTGATTCTTTTTCTCTTTACTATCATCGTTTTCATAAGCTACCTTCTTTCTATTGCCCTTAACTTACTGCTGTGCGATCTTCGGTTTAACTTTTGTTCTTCAACAGAAGCAGTAATTACTTTTTTATTAACCAAGAAGTATTCACTTGGTGGAATTTCATCTTGTTTCAAAGGAATATGTTTATCAATTTCCGGTGGACTGGAAGCCTTTTTGAAGGCTTTTTTCACTATTTCATCTTCCAGAGAATGGAAAGTCAAAATCACAAATCTGCCCTGCGAATTTAACAGTTCCAACCCGTCATCGACGGCTTTTTTTAAATTTTCCAATTCGTTATTGACTTCAATTCTTAACGCTTGGAAAGTTTGTTTAGCCGGATGACCCTGTTTCGCCAAATATTTTGCCGGCATTGATTTACGGATAATTTCTACCAGCTGACCGGTTGTTTCAATCGGAGCTACGGCTCTTTCTTTTTCGATGTTTCTGGCGATACTGACCGCAAACTTTTCCTGACCGTAATCCCTTAAAATTCTGACTAAATCTTTATAATCATAATGATTGACGATATAGTAACCGTCTAAGGACTGGTTCTGATTCATTCTCATATCCAATCTGCTGTCAAAACGGTAGGAGAAGCCTCTGTTTGGATCATCAAATTGAGGAGAAGAAACCCCGATATCCAATAAAATTCCATCAACTTTGAAAACGGAATAATTGGCCAAAGCAGCTTTAATATTGGCAAAGTTATCATTGATAATCGTGAAATTATCAGAAATCGCTTTAAGCTTATCGTAAGACTGCTTTATCGCTTCATCATCAATATCAAAACAGTACAAATGTCCCTTGCTTGATAAGCGGGAAAGAATTGCGGCTGAGTGACCTGCTCTGCCTAAGGTTCCATCAACATAAATGCCGTCAGGGTTGATATTAAGCATTTCAATACACTGCTCTAACATTACACTTACATGTTCCATGGCAAATCCTCGGCAATTTCACTCATTTCTTCGTTGCTTGATGATTCATTGTACTTTTCATATAATTCTTCATCCCATAATTCAACATGGTCACCGGCGCCGGTAAAGACAACATTCTTTTTCAGCTGGGCAATTTCCATTAAATTAGTCGGGATATTGATACGTCCCTGCACATCAAAATTACACTCATCAGTATTTTTGAAACGATCTCTGACATATTTTCTGATCTTGCTGTTATTCTGATTTAGTGAATTAAGATATTTGGTTTCCTTTTCCCATCTATCAGATGAATAAACAGCTAAACATCCGTCCAAATAGCGGCTTACAACGCATTTTTCGCCCAAATCATAACGAAACTTCGCTGGGACAGCGATTCTTCCTTTTGAATCGATAGTATGACGAAATTCACCTGTAAACATTCTTTTTCCCCACTTTAGGACTTATATTGGACATCCGCTCCACACCAATATTATATTTTATCCGTTTTTCTTTTGCAATAAAAAAACAAAAAAACATCAGAAAAATGCTTTCTGATGTTTAAAAACAAAAAAAATCTAGAGTCTACTCTAGATCAAGGCGTAAAAATTTAATTGTTTTTTTACTTTTGTCCGCACTCACATTCGTGATGAGGCAACTTGTATTCTCCACAGTTTGGACATTTAACCAATGTAGGAGCAACTAATTTGTAGTGTGTTCTACGTTTGTTTTTACGTGTCTTTGATACTCTTCTTTGTTGAACTGCCATCGTCCCTGCACCTCCTATTCATCCTGCGGTTTATAATCTTTTAGTATTGAAAGTCTTGGATCAATATTCTTCTTTTTTTCCTGCTGATAAGTTTCTTCCGAAATTACTTCCCAGCCGTTGCCTTTCGGATATTCAATCTCGCCAGGTTTTACCACTTTTAACGGTATATCCATAACTATCAATTGAAATATTGTCGGCAACAAATTAACATATTCCCCTTCCGATTTGATAATTGCGATATCTTTTTCGCTTCGATCAAATGTGAATACTTCATCAGAATCACTGTCAATATCCAGTAATACATCCTCACCGGTAATATCACAACCTACTACAATTGTGCCGGTAATCTGAAAATGGATATCCAGTCTTTGACTGTCCGGGTCATAATAGCCATCACCTTTAACATAAATCTCATTAATTGCCCTAATTCTCGGACAAATATTTGAAATATCACCGTCAAAGGTCAGCTTATCATCGATCTCAAGATGATAATCCTTCAACTGTAACAAATCTTTCCGCGAATACCTCATAAAAACGCTCCTTGTAACAGCTATTCTATTTTATAACAATATCAAGCCGTTAGTCAATAAAACATTTGCAAAAGAGAAGAAATAGCTTTTAACAAATGTTTCAAACAGCCATTCTTCTTTGTTGATTTAATCGATTGAACTAATTGTTTTCAGCCAGCTTCTTCTTTTCACGGAAGGCATTCTTTCTTTCCAAATCAGTTAACCATTTCTTTCTTAATCTGATCGCATCAGGGGTTACTTCAACCAATTCGTCATCGGAAATAAATTCCAAAGCATATTCCAAAGTCAATTGAATTGGTGGAGTCAGCAGCATGGCATCATCGTGTCCCGTGCTTCTTACCGCCGTCATGGTCTTGTTTTTAGTCGGATTGACCGGCATATCCATATCCCTTGAACAAACTCCGACTATCATACCTTCATACACTTCGGTTTGTGGTCCGATAAAGAAACTGCCTCTTTCCTGTAAATTGAAGATAGAATACTTCATGGCTGTTCCGGTTGCGTTAGAAACCATTACACCATTGCTTCTGGTATTGATTTCACCCTGATAAGGTTCATAACCTTCATAACTTCTGATTAAAATACCCTCACCTCTGGTGAAATTGATGAAATCTGTTCTAAAACCGATTAAAGCTCTGGTTGCTACTTTAAATGTGATTGTAGCGTAGTTATTTCTTTCGACCATATCGATCATTTCGCCATTACGCAAATTCAATTTTGAGATTGTCGCACCTTCATATTGAATCGGTACTTCACAGATTACCTTTTCAATTGGTTCATATCTTTTACCGTCAATATACTTGAAGATAACCTGAGGTTTAGAGATAGCCAATTCATAACCCTCACGTCTCATATTTTCAATTAAGATAGTCAAGCCAAGTTCGCCTCGACCGCTGACTTTAAAAGTATCGGTCGAATCGGTTGGTTCAACTTTCAAGCCGACATTAACTTCAAGTTCCCTTTCCAAACGCTCTTTTAAATTACGGCTGGTCACATATTTACCGCTTCTACCGGCAAATGGTGAAGTATTAACCATAAAATTCATGCTTAGAGTAGGTTCATCGATATGAATTGGCGGAAGCGGATCAATGAAGTCCTTATCGCAAATAGTTTCACCGATACTCAAATCGGCAATTCCGGCAATAATGACAATATCTCCTGAATGAGCTTCATTAATGCTCACCCGCTTAATGCCTTCGTAATTGAACATTTTCGTAATGGTACACTTTTGCTGCTTACCGTCATTTTTACATAAAACAACCTGTTCACCGGTTTTTAAAGTACCCTTATATACTCTTCCGATACCCAATCTGCCGATGTATTCATCATAAGCCAGATTTGAAACCTGCATTTGTAAAGGCTGGTCATCATAATCCGGATAAGCCTGGGTATGGTTGATAATGGTTTCAAATAACGGAATGATACCATTATCAGGGTCATCTTCATGCAATTTAACAATCCCGTTTTTAGCAATTCCGTATAAAATAGGGAATTCAATCTGTTCTTCATTGGCATTTAAGTCAAAGAAAAGATCGTAAACCATTGAAACAACTTCTTCAGCCCGAGCATCTTTCTTATCAATTTTGTTGATCAATAAGATAGGTTTTAAACCCAATTCCAAAGATTTCTGCAAAACAAATCTGGTTTGCGGCATCGGTCCTTCAGCCGAATCGACCAAAAGAATTACTGTATCAACTGTTTTGATAATTCTTTCAACTTCACTTGAAAAGTCGGCATGACCCGGAGTATCAACGATATTAATTTTATAATCTTTATAAAAAACTGAGCAGTTTTTTGAATATATAGTAATTCCTCTTTCCCGCTCTAAAGCATTGGAGTCCATGACGCAATCTACTTCTTCATCATTTTTCCCTAAAGCACCGGATTGTTTCAAGAAAGCATCTACTAATGTGCTCTTGCCGGCATCAACGTGGGCTATAACTGCTATATTAATAATCTTTTGCTTACTCATTCTTTTATCTCCCCTATCCTTCAAAACTGTAATATTATAGCACTATTGTGAATAATTCGCCGAAAAAATTATTTATTTTCAGCAAAAAAACTCCGATTTGTTAACCAGCCAGCCGATTTAACGGGTTTGAAGATAAGTTTATGATCCGATTATCAGATAAATTCGCGGCAAAATCTGCAAAAGGCTTATAAGAAAAAAGAATTACATTAACGGAGAAAAGACTTTCAGCACTTCGGCAATCAGCCTTTTCCATCCTTTCAGCTGCGCTGTTTCATTATTAACAGTTTGGGAAATCTCAATGGTAGCTAAGTAATCTTTTTTCATTTGTAATACACTGTTACAGTTATACAGCCACAAACCGCACTCAAAGTGATGAACCAGAGAACGGTAATCAAGATTAACAGTTGAGCAAGTTGCGTACAAATCATCACAAATAAAATTTTTAGCATGAATAAAGCCCGGAGTATACTGGTATATTTTAACCCCGTTTTGGATTAAGACTTGATAATTGGATTGGGTCATCCAAAAGATTAATTTCTTATCCGGAATATGCGGTGTAATAATTCTGACATCTACTCCTTTTTTAGCGCACAAACATAAGGCATTGATAATCTCATAATCACAAATTAAATAAGGGGTGGTAATATAAACATATTTTTTGGCAGCATTAAGCATATTCAAATAGACGCTCTTGCCGATATTATCGGCATAAAAATCCTCTGGGCCGTCACCGTAAACAGCTACAATTCCCTCAGCATTTGAAGCAGAACTTCTAACCTTCAAAAACTGTTGAACATTTAACGCCGGCTTGTTTTGGGTATTCCAGGTCTCCAAAAACAATGCCGTTAAGCTTAACACGGCATCACCCTCGACTTTGATCGCACTGTCTTTCCAGTGACCGTATTTGTTTTTGGCATTGATATATTCATCAGCAAGATTGATACCACCGGTAAATCCCACTACCCCATCAATGACCGTTATTTTACGATGATCCCGATTATTATGAATTCTCGATAAAACCGGTTTGAATTTATTGGAAGGCATCGCATTTATCCCCTCATTGACTAATTTCTGATAATAATTCGGCGCTAAAGTCGAAATACAACCGAAATCATCATATATTACATAAACTTTTACCCCGTTATTGGCTTTTTCCTTTAATAATTCATAAATCGGATCCCACATTACTCCTTCCTCGATAATGAAATATTCCATAAAAATAAATTGCTCAGCCCTTTTTAAACAGGCAAGCAGCTCCCGGTGAAAATCCTTACCGCATTGAAAATAAGTAGTAGAACTATTACGGTATATCGGTAACCCGGTAACTTTACAAAGGTAATTGGCTTGTAGATAGGCATCCGGATTTTCCTTTTGTAAAATACTTAAAGTATCATCGTCCGTTAAACAGGATTTGATATCTGCCTTGTTCTTTTCAAACTGCTGCAAACTCTTTTTGTTTTGTTCATTGCTAGTTAACAGAATAAACGCAAAAGCCCCAACCACAAAAAATAACATTATAATGATTATCCAAGGCAGTTTAAACTCCGGACTTTCATATTTATTAATGATATACAAAAAGACACCGATATAAAAAATATAACCTAAAAAGCTGATAACCAACGAATATTTGCTTAACAAAATAAAAACGACCAGCAATTGCACAAATTCCAGGATAATCACAAATGCTGAAAGAAAAAATCTGGATTTAAGCAGAGTAAATAATTTATTCATTCTCTCACCTCGCTATTTCATTGTAAAGATAAAATAAAAAAGTAATTTTAAAGTAAATCATTGGATTTTGTTCAAATTATTTTGGGCCTTAACAATCATATAAATTGCCATAAGTGAATTGATTAGACAAATTCCCACTCCCATCAAGGCAGTCATCAGCAATTTAAACTTGGCATCGTCATTGCCGAATTGAGAAACCATTGCTACCTCAAGAGAAATCATCGAAATCATCGCCACGGTTAAATTAACGCACTTGCTGGCGGTTAAAAGCGGATTATGATTGTTGCGATATTTGACCACATTAACTGCCGCAGTAATGATCAGATAAAAATCATACAAGGCAACAATGTAAATCAGAAAACCGGCGTAACTGATTTGTTTATTCTGATGAACAATCAAGATTACCATACCAATTAGAATAATATTCAGCAGCAATAAGATACTGCCGGTTGATTTTAATTTCCGATATTCTTTAATTAGATTATGGCTGACTTCTAAACGGATATCTTTCACAATTGATATTTTCATTATCCATAAAAGCAGGTAATAACAAGCTAAAGTGATAAACCACCATGACTGATAATAGATTCCAATGACCATCTCAAATAAGCCATAAATAAAATTGATTGTAAGAGAAAGATAAATACTGCCCTTAATTACCGTCAGGTTATTTTTCCGATAAAACGCATAAATCTTACTGGACTTCAGCCGGTTGTTGCCAAAACGGCAAACTTGATAAAACCAGAGACAGAAAACAGCCAAAGCATAAGCAGATAAAAAATAGCTTAGATAAGCCAGTGCTGTCTTTTCCCTTTCGGAAATAAAAACATAGATCAATAAAGCAAAGCTGAAATTAAACAGCCCAAAACCTAGATATTTATTAGGCTGAAATATCTTTCTCAATAATTCTTGCATCAAAGTGCCTCCTGAGCATTTTTCCCAAAGAAAAAATGGAAGAATTTACTTCTTCCAAATCAACCTACTACTTTTTTAAATAGGCGTAGATTGGATAATCAAGCACACAAACAATCAGTCCGATGATACCTGTTACAATTCCGGTAATTAAATCGGTCTGACTTGAATCAGTAACCATAACCTTACTCATACCAAAGCCCATAACTAAAGCACCAGCAACTCCAATCAGCCAGGCAAAGACAATTCCCCAATTAATTGGACCGTGTTCCTTTTTAGGATGGTTGCTTCTATAAACCGGGATAATGAGTAAAAGGATAACGAAACCTATTGCTGCTATTACTACGCCGGGTTTAAACATCTTCCATTCGCTAATTAAACACATATACATACCGATAGCAAAGATTAATCCGCCGATTGTGCCCAAAATTATTTCTAATAAAGTCTCTTTCTTCATTTTTAAATCCTCCTAAATTGGTCTATTCACCGCACTTTACTGAATCTGATTGCTGAAGCTTGCTGTTTTCTTCAGCGTCGCATTTGACAGTTTGATTGTTTTGCTGGCTAAGACGCTGTTTTGCTTCTTCAAGAGTCTCGCCGTCTTTCTTCAAATAATTCTCGACAAATTTGTCTTCAATCTTTTTGTAACCTCCAACAAAGGTATCTTCAACTTTCTTGTAGCCTTCCAGTACGCTTCCTTCAACCTTTTTGTAACCTTCAACTACTGCTTCTTCAATTTTTTTGTTTGCGTCAACTATTTTTGACATATACTTTACTCCTTTCAGGTAAAGATATCCTACTTTAGCAAAGTAAATTAACCGTAAAGATTAACAAATTTTTTTATTTTTTCAGCGTTATGGTGAAATTTGTTCCTTCCGAAAGAGTGCTTTCGACTTTTATTTTACCCTCGACCAGCTGCAGAATTCTGCTGACAATAGTTAAGCCCAAACCTAAACCCCTGGTGGTCTTACTTTTATCTACTTGATAGAATTTATCAAAGATATTGTCCAGATCTTTTTGGGCTATTCCAATGCCGTCATCAATGATACTGAAGATGATATTATTGGCATAATTTCTTAAATTGATGGAGATATTTCCATTTTGATTGGTATATTTAACCGCATTGCTGATTAAATTATTCCATAAATGTTCCATCAGTTCTTCACTGCCGTAATAATAGGTTTCTTCCAAATTACAAGTGAAATTGATTTTCTTTTTGACATAGTGCGGTTCAAACAAAATGACGCATCTTCTTATCTGCTCATCTAAGCGGTACTGTTTTTTATGTGGAACAATACTTTGAGAATTCAATTTAGTCATTAAAATAGCATTTTCAGCTAAAGAAGATAATTTTTGTGATTCTTCCGAAATTATCTTCAGATATTTCTTTCGGTCTTCTTCATTAATATCATCGCTTAAAAGCAGGCAAGCAAAGCCGGCAATCGAATTAATCGGCGTTTTGAATTCATGTGAATAATTGTTTACAAACTCATCCTGCAATGTATTGGCTTTTTTGAGTTCTTCCTCTAATTTATTAAAATTATTATAGGCATCCTCAAAGATGATCGCCTGTTTCGGGTCGAGTTTGGCGTGATAATTTCCTTTAGAAGCTTCCTCAATCCCTTTGGCTAAATCAACGGCTTCAACATTAAATTTGCGGGCAATATAGATATTGATAATCGTAATAAACAAAGTCATCGGAATTATTAAGCCTAAACTTCTAAGCAGTAATTGCCAGGAAAGCTGCCAGTTATTAACCCCGAATTCAACAATTACAAATGAAACCATTGAAGATACAACTAAAAAGATGGTCTGATTTCTTAACCACTTTTCAATATTTTGGTAAGTTTTGGTATTCGTAAAACTCTTCATAACTAACTCCTGACTACCGTTTTATAACCTAATCCTTTGACAGATACAATTTCAAATTCCTCAATTCCCTTTAACTTATGGCGAATTTTATTAATATGGGTTTTAATGGTATCTTCACTGCTATTGGAATCATAGCCCCAAATATCCTCCAAAAGCTGCATTTTGGTTAACACTTGATTAGGGTAGGACAACAGTTTGAATAGCAGTTCAAATTCTTTTTTAGTAAGTTCGAGATTGTTTCCGTTATAGATGGTCGAATAATTGTTTTCGTCCATGATAAAATTTCCTACCTTGATAACTAATCTGGTAGAAATATTGGCTCTTTTTAAAATAGCCTTTATCCGCAGAAGCAGTTCTTCATAATCAATCGGCTTGGTTATATAGTCATCTATTCCTAAATCATAGCCTTTCTTTTTGGCTTCAAAACCGGACTTGGCAGTCAAAAACAATACCGGCACAATTTGATTGTTACTTCTTAATGATTCCAACATTTCGTAACCGTCCATTACCGGCATCATAATGTCCGATACAATCATATCGATTTGTCTTTCATAAAAGATATCAAGAGCTTCACTGCCGTTTTTAGCGGTTATTACATTATAATATCGTTTTAATCTTGCCTCGGTTAATAACCGAGAATTGTCATTATCTTCAACTACCAGTATTGTTACCATCGATAAACCCCTCTTTCAATTAACCCATTTAATAATGCCAAAGTAAATTTAAAGTAAACTTTACTTTCCTAAATATTATTTAATATTACTTCCTTCTTTTCAAATATAATTATTTTTCAATAATCGGCCATAAGAAAAAAATAGAGTATAACTCTATCCTTTTAATAAAATTTGTGACTGTTGGCAGCAATCATAGACAATATTATATTCTTCTTCAATCAAAGAAGCGTTAATTTGTTCTTGCTTCAGCTTTATTTTTTTATAAATCGTATAAGATAAAAACCATAATATCAAACCAACCGCTCCGAAAATAGCAGTTATAACATAATTAGGCTTTACATTACTAACCGCAAATACGGAAATCGCCGTAAAAATCGTGCCGACAAACGCATTTAAGCTTGCATAGATTGAACCCTTATTAGCCGGTTCTTTTTCTAAAGCATTTATCTTCTTCAAAGAAGATTCACATTTGTTTTGCAGCAAGACAATTTTCGATTTATTCGGTATTTCTCTGTCTCTTTTAAATTTCAGATTAACTAAGCGTTTGCGTTTAGAATTATTGTTAATATAATAATCATCCTTATCAACCAAGCCAAAACTCTTTGTATTAACCAAAATCCAGCCGAAATTCTCGTAACAGTCCATATATAAAGGTTCCTTTTCAGCTAGGACATCTATACTTAAATATTCATAAGCCACAAAGTCTTTTGTTGCAGAATTACCCATATCGTTTCCTCCTATTTGTCAAACAACTTAATCCTAACTTAACAAAGTAAAATTAAAGTAAACTTTTTGTTGCTGATGCTTTTAAAAGAAAAGCCTAAAATCAAATAAGAAGGTTTATCAATTATGACAATAAGGCAGAACGATTACTGCATTAATATTTTGTAGGTTATTCAAGATAAAACCGTTGGAAAGAATAGTTATCTAAAGAGAAATTCCCGACTAAATAAGAAAGCCGGCTTCCGTCACGGTTGAAGCATAATGAACCGGGATTTAACAGCCTGATACCGTCAATGGTATCATCACAACAACAATGAGTATGACCATATAAGACAATTTGGCAATTATTCTTTACCGCCAAATTTTTAAGAGTAACTAACCTGTTATAGTAAATACGGTCCGAGTGCAGCATCAATACCCTATAACCTTCAAATTGTGCGACAATCTTTAAAGGATAATGATCGTAGTCATTGTTACCTTGGATAATATTTAATCTGGGATGGGAATAATCGGTACAAATATCGCCTAAATGATAAAAATAATCGGCATCCTTATTATCATTAATAATTTTTTCCACTCGTTGGTCATAGCCATGCGAGTCGCTCATAAAAACTACTTTCATAACGCTCTCCTAGAAAGTCATAAAGACCATAAAAAGCCATACTATTGTAAAACACAAGGCAAAGATAATTGTGTTTCTCTGTCTCTTTTCCAGGTTTTTAACCGCAAACAAATAATAGAATGCCGATGGAAAGAAACAGACGATATTACAGTAAATAGGCAAACTGTAATCAAATACTCTTCTTTGTCTTTCTTTATCGGAAAGCTTTTTGGTTGGATATACTAAACTTTTATGATACAAGCTATTGGCGAATAACATTAAAGTGATATTTAAGCCTAAAGGCATAATCGACAACAGTAAGGCGTCTTGGACATTTTGTTTGATTAAGGTAATAATAAATAACTCGCAAAAAATACTTAATCCCCATAACAAATAAGCACTGATTTTTTTAATCATTCTGTTGCTCCTTTCTAAAATAGTCATAGACATTTTTTCCCGCCGTTTTCCCGACAACCGCCGACAATTGTTCTAAATCGGCTTCTTTGATTTTTTTGACAGAACCGAATTTTTTTAACAGCTGGCTTTTCCTTTTCGGTCCGATATTTTCGATCTCATCCAGAATAGATTTATTCTGCTGCTTCTGCCGCAGTTTCTGATGGTAAGAAATCGCAAAACGGTGGACTTCATCCTGCATATTGGTCAATAAGTAGAACAAATCCGACTGTTTATCAATGGTGATAATATTAAATTCATCATCCATTAGATTTTCGGTCTGGTGTTTATCATTTTTTACCAAACCGAGAATTTTGATACTGTCGATTGCCAACTCCTGCACAATTTCCTTCGCCGCCTTTATTTGGCTTTCTCCCCCGTCCACCATAATCAAATCCGGCAGAACGGTTTGATGCATTAATGCATTATATAATCGGCGATAAATAACTTCTTTCATATTGGCGAAATCATTATTTCCGTTTGATACTTTGTATAAACGGTAACTCTTTTTTTCCGGCTGACCGTTTACAAAAACAACCTGTCCGGCAACGGCATTGCTGCCGCTGGTATGAGAATTATCGAATAACTCAATTCGAGAAGCCGGCCAGTTAATTAAAGCACTCAATTGCTCAATCGCCTTATCCCAATTTTTCTGATTTTTGTTAATCATATCAAATTTCTGTTTTAAATTAATCTGACTGTTTTCAATTGCCACCTCGATTAGTTTTTTCTTATCCCCTTTTATCGGGTAAAGAACTTTACATTCGACAATATCTTTAAGCGGATATAGCTCCGGCAAATTCGGAAGAAGTAACTGTTTTGGCAAAGGATTATTTTGATAATATTGAATAAGGTAAGAACTGAAAACTTCGTTTTCATCATCATAGAGCGGTACTACAACTAGATGACGGTTCAACAGTTTCCCTTGCCGATACAATAATCCTACGATACTGATATATCCCTTATCGACACTGTAGGCAAAGACATCTTCGCTGACATTGGAAGAAAACTGCATATTATTGTCACCGGTAACATGATAGATCGCATTAATGAGTTTTTGTTTTTCTCCGGCTTTTTCATATTCCATATTACAGGCATACTGATCCCTTTCGGCAATGGTTTGATTTAAGATATCCTTAATATCGCCATTTAAAAACTTTTGTATCCCCTCTGTCATTTTGGCAATCTCTTGAGGATCTATGTCATTTTCGCAATAACCCAAGCAGCTGCCCAAATGGTAATACAAACATACTTTCCCCGGCATATTATTGCACTTTCTCAACGGGAAAAGCTGTTGCAGTAAACTAAGCAATTCTCTGGCATAACCAACGTTTGGATAAGGTCCGAAATATTTGGCATTTTTGATCATTTTACGATCTCTCACCAGCTTTAATGTCGGATTTTTCTCGATTGTAAGTCTCAAATACGGATAAGAACTGTCGTCCATAAACATAATGTTATAACGAGGTTTGTACTTCTTAATCAGGTTAAACTCTAAAATGAACGCTTCCTTTTCACTTGGAGTAACAATATACTCAAAATCGACAATATTGCTGACCAGTTTGGTCGTTTTGTTATTATGCTGGCCATGAAAATAGGAATTAACCCGATTTTTCAGATTTTTAGCCTTGCCGACATAAATAACCTCATTGTTCTTGTCTTTCATTAAATAACAGCCCGGATTATTCGGTAAAGTTGACAGTTTATCTTTAAGCATTGTTTTTCTCCTTAAAATAAACTATCGTCGCACCGGTTGAACCTTCTTGAGCTGAACCATGTTGATAAGACTTAACAAACTTGCACTTCTTCAGTTTGTCCCAAACCGCATTTCTTAATGCACCGGTACCTACTCCATGAATAATTCTGACAAAAGGGACATTAGCTAACAAAGCATCATCAAGATACTTGTCCATTTTTTCCATTGCTTCATCTACTCTCAATCCGATTAAATTACATTCAATTGAAAATGATTTTCTCATACTGTGACCCTTAGTTGTTGCCACTAATCTTTCTTTAGGCTTAACTGTTTTAACCAGAGAAGCTAAAGCGACTTTCATCTTTACTCCCTGACAAACAATGGTCGCATTTTTCTTGTCAAGACTGACAACCTGACCGGTCTGGTTTGTTGTTTTGACCCTGACATAATCACCAACCGTAATAGTCTGATCGTCAAAATCCATCTGATCTTCCAGTTGATTATCGTCAACTAATTGATTTAACTGATGTTTGATAACAGCAACATCATTGATATTATAATTGTTCATCTTTTTCAGTTGTTCAATCAGTTGTTCAGCCTGATTAGAAGCATCCAAAACGATTTGATTGCTCTTTTCTTTAGCTTCATCAAAAATCTTTTGACAACTGTTTTCGGTTTCAGCCAACTGTTTTTCTAACAATTCTTTTTCAGCCATCAGCTGTTGTTGCAACAAGGCAATATTATCCTGTTTCAAAACAATTTCATTAAGCTGCTGTTGCAGTTTCTCCATCAATAAATCTTCATCAGTCGAATTTTCCTGCTTAAACTGATAGGCTTTTTGAATGATATCTTCTCTTAAACCGTATCTTCGGGCAATTTCTAAGGCATTGGAATTACCAATGGAATTTTCCATATATCGATATGTCGGTTTTAAATTATCACTGTCAAATTCAACCGAGGCGGTCATAATATCATCATACTGTTTACCATAAGCCTTCAATTTGGCAAAGTGGGTTGTCGCTACTACATATATTCCTTTTTGCCGGCAATAGTCTAAAACCGCAGCTGCCAATGCCTGTCCGTCATTCGGATCGGTTGAACTGCCCAGCTCATCAAGAATAACTAAAGAGCGGCTGGAAGCGTTGGCAATGATATTAGAGATATTGCTGATATGCGATGAGAAGGTCGATAAATCATCATCAATTGACTGCCCGTCACCGATATCATAATAGATACCATCAAAAAGCGGTATGCTGGCATAATCACACAACAATGGCAAACCTGATAAAAACAGCAGAGAGAACAAACCGAAAATTTTAAGTGAGACAGTTTTACCGCCGGTGTTTGCTCCGGTAATCAATACCATTTTAACCGGGTCGATAATACTGTAATCGTTACTGACAACCTTGCTTGAATCAATCAAAGGATGTCTGGCTTTCTTTAATACAAAATCCTTTTCAGAAATTTCTCCGACGGTCGCATTGTTGGCCTTAGCATATAGGCCACAGGCAAAGATACTGTCTAAAAGCGCTAATGTTTCCACATTAGCCAAGTAAGCGGCACCATCCTGTTTAACCAGCTGGGATAAACTGAACAAAATTCTTTTTATTTCATTTTCTTCATTTACATAAGCCTGCTGCAGTTCGTTATTGATACCGACAAATTGACTGGGTTCAACATAAGTTGCCGAGTTGGAACCGCTTGAGCCATATTGTAAGCCCTCAATACTGTTTTTATAAACATTCTTGACTAAAACCACATTTCTGCCGTTTCTGTTGGCAATAATACTATCCTGTAAGATTGAACTGTTATTTTGAATAAACTGGTTATATTTTGCGGCGATCGTGCTCTGTAAAGTTTTAATTTTCTTTCTGAGGGAAGCTAAGGTGCTGGAAGCATTGTCATATATTTCCCCTGAACTATTTATGCATTTATAAATTGCATTAGCAGTTTTTTCAAAGCTGACCAAAGAGCTGACCAAGTTTTCTATTTCGTCCTTTGGACAGTTGCACAGCCTGCTGTAATCATTTATCTGTTTAATGCCATAAGCTTGGGAGGCAATTTTTAATAACTCATCGGGATTTAAAACTGCTCCCCGATTGGCTAACTCCACTTCTTTAGAAATATCATAAATACCGCCAAAAGGCATGGGACCGTAACTGACCACCATGTTAATAGCTTGTTTTAATCTTTTATTGGTTAACTGGACAACCAGTTTATTAAATGACGGTTTGCAGGCTAATAGTTTCTCTTTTCCCAATGAGAAGCTACAATATTGACTTATTCTTGCTTTTATTTCGTCAAATTGCAAACCCTGATAATTATCATCCATATTATTCTCCTGAATTGATTAAACTGTTAAGTGTCTCCGTATCAATTCCGTACTTCAAAAGGAAATCATAAATCTCCTGCGAATCTACTTGGCAACGCTGCAACCAATTGATGATATTAGCGATGTCCTCAGTTTGAAGCGATAAAGGATCAGACAACATTTTTTGAATTGCTAAATTTTCGGCAAGCGTTTCTTTTAAAACATCAGCCAATTTATCGACTACTACATTGGTATATTTTAGTACCGAATTATTGACAATCTCTTTACCATTGGTAAAGATAGCGGTATTTAATAGATATGTAAACAAAACAATGATAATGAAAGTAGGAATTATTGACAAAACAGCTCCAACTATTTTATTTACCTGTTTGATGACAGGTAATTCGGTAATGAAATTGAACACCGGCCTGATTATGGCAATAATAATCAATCCGGCAACCAATACGATTAAAAACCAACATAATGTATTGATTTTATCGTAAAAAACCGATGCAAGCGCAGTATCTTTAAACGGCGCATATTTGGCTGGAAAGACCTGAATTAATTTTGATAAACCGGGTGCGATAATCCAGCATAATAAAATTACTCCTAAAACAGCCAGTGTTTTAACCAACTGCCACATAAACCCTTTCATATATCCGACTATTAAAGAAATAATCAAAAATGCGATTACGGCTATATTTATAAAAACTACTGAATTACTTGGTAATGTCATATTAATCACTCCTATCGTTGCAATTATACCATATTAATCCCAAAATAAAAAACAAGCAAAGCAGAAATGAGCTTTGCGAATGAGGATAGAGCTTGACTGATTTAAGGCGCTTTACAAAATAATCACCACATCCTCTTTTGATATTTTCGTACAACTTGCCAGCAAAAAGAGGATTTATCTTTCAGACATAAACTGTTCAAGATTTCTTTCGTGATGATATTTTATTGAGGCTATTTTATCTTTCACTAAAATAACATCATTCAGGTCGATCTGATTTAGTGAGGCAATGGCAAAAGCGTAATGAATAACATCAACCAATTCATTGGCTAACTGAGATTTTAAATCTTCATTTAAGGAAGCCTTTCTTCCGTCCCGTTTATTTAAAACCTCAGCAACTTCACCGACTTCTTCAACTAATTTCATAAACAAACTGGTATCAATACCATGGTTTTTATAATGATCAAATAGGTAATCTTCATAATCCGTAATACCGATTTTCATCACACATCCCTCCAAATTATATTTTAATATCTAATAATATAATAAATAACATAGACCCAGCTCATTAAACCGTGAATAATTGCCCAGCCAACAGAATGCCAATTTACATAACTAATAACCATTGCTAATGCACTGCCAAATGTTATTCCGGATTTAACACCACTACTAATAGAATCTCTTTTATCCATACTTTTCTCCTTTGTTAATTTCTAATTATAGTATAAATTTTCAAGCCCTAAAAATCAATGTATGACAGCCGGCAGACTATTGGCTGTATTATTAACCAAACAACAAGAAAAGCCGTTATAACTTACAAAATTTTATTATCTAACAAAGTTGATACAGCTACTATGATTATCAATTAACATTTCAAGAAAACTAATACAGTTTTTAAATGATTAGCTTTATTGCCATATAGCCATTAAAAAAGCAAGCCATTATTATAACTTACTTTTCTTAAATTCAAATTCCCAAAAATTTGATAATAGTCCTAAAAACCGTTTAGAACATTAAAAACATTATTTTATATTATTACCCTACTTTATTTATTAGTTCAATAATTGTTTCCGACAAATTCATAATTGTTTCTGCCGAACTTAATATAGTTTCAGCATGAATTAACAATAAACCATTGCCAAGTTTTTGTTCTGCTTCTAAAGACAGTGCCTTAGAGTGAGCTTTGGCAGCTTGAATATAAGCATTATATCCCTCTTCTAAAAGATGCTGATAATCCTGATTGCTCTTAGCCGCTTCGATTGCCTCTAAATAACAACTTTTTGCTGTTCCAGCAGCCGAAATAACGGAAAAACAAACCTCTTCATATGTTTTTTCATCAATCATAAAAGATCAACTGCCATTTCTTTAATTGTATTAAATACTGCTACTCCGTCCATTGCTGCATAGGCTCTCATATCGATAGATTGAACAGGCGTTCCATTTGACTCAGCCTGAATCTTTTTTTGCATAAAGCGAACTTGCGGTCCAAGAAGGATCACATCTGCTTTCGGCATTTCATCTCCGGCTTGAGCTAATGCTGTTGCCCATATATTTATATCGTAGTTTTCAACGTCAGCAGCATTTTTAATCTTTGCACACAATGCGCCGGTAGATGCTCCCATAGAACATATTAGTAATACGTTTATCATTTTTAATCCTCCATCCTTTTGCTGTGATATACAGCTTTAGCTATTTTTTCCATTAAGATTATTGCATTACCAGTGAAATAACTGTTTTGGTTTGCATCATCTTGGTTTTGCTTGATAATAATCTTTTTGTCAATCATTTTGCAAATAGTACTGTTTTCTTGTGAACTGATTACATACGCTTTGTAATTATTCTTTCTTATCCCATTAATATTTGCTATTAAATCTTTTGTTTCACCAGAATTTGAAATATAAATTACTATAAATGCATCTTTACTATCTAAATCAGAAGGGTTTGAACAAGTAGCAAAGTAGCATTGTTCAACCAGTTTATCTCTTAAATACTCGCAAACAAGATTTGAGTAGCCAATACCTATAATGTGAATTCGAGAATAATTTCCGCTTACCACATCCTTAACTAATTCATCAATAACCATTAAACTATCTGATGAAATAATTACAGAACTTAAAGTATCGTTTGAATTAAACTCCACAATTTCCTGTATTTGTTTTCTAAATGAATAAACCATATCGCTATACCCGTAAAATCCCATTCTTTTTGACAAGCGGACGATTGAACTAGTTGACATATAGGTTTTATTAGATAATTGACGAATAGTAATTCTATCATTTCCCTTCTTTATTTCTTCATACAAGGTTTTTACTACTTTTTGTTCGCTTCTATCTAGATTGTTGTTTTTAATTATTTCAGTTATATTCATGTCTATATTATATATTTATGACTTTCGTTGTGCCAATATAATCATGAAACATTCTTGCTTCTTTTGAATATAACGCACAACTTGAGGATAAGCCTGAAATTATGAACCACCCTATAGATAATATTTTTGTTTGAGAAAAGAACATACCCAAAAGAGTTCTAAGATATCCATTTGTTACAGATAAATAACCTTCAACAAGGATTACCCCAATAAATTCTCTAATAACAAGCTGTTTAATCGTTACTTTTTCACCATTAATGCTGACAATTTTCAATTTAGTAATTTTTTTACCTATACTTTGTCCGTTAAAATAAAATGGTATTAAAATAAAGTAAACAAAATGAAGCAATAACATTAAAGCAAAACACATAAAAGCTGCCGGTAATGAATATAATTCCAATGTCATAAATACAGTAGCTTCAACGCCACATACCTTAGAGAATATGGCGTTGAATGCTATGAGAACAATTGAATACAGATACCAGTCAATTGCATAAGCTATTAATCTTTTTATCTTATATCCACTTTGTTTTTTCATTATTCTTTGTTTTCTTCTTTGGTGTATTTTCTATCCATAATTTTAATAAATGGATAATAGATTAATCCTGATATCACTAGAAGGATAATCTGTAATAAACCACCTTTCCAGCTTCCGCATAACATAAATCCACCGAAAGGAGCCGGTAATGTCCATGGTACCGGTGTTCCGGTAGGACAAGGTACAATTCCGGTAGTCATAGCGAAATATGCGATTGCAACACATACGCAAGGTGAGACTACAAAAGGAATCAACATCACAGGATTTAAGACTATTGGTAAACCAAATATAACTGGTTCATTTACATTAAAGATACCAGGAATTAACGCTGTCTTACCTACTGCTTTTAAACGTTCTGATTTACACATAAATATCATTTCTAATACAAGTGGCAAAGTTAAACCTGTACCTGTTAAGAAGATAATTTGATCAGAGAAACCCGTAGTAACAGCATATGGTCTTACTGCAGCGGCATTAGCAATATAGACTTCCAAATTTGCTGCTCTAGCTGCTTCCCACAATGGTGACCATACAGTCATGATAACATTTGTTCCGTGAATACCAAACATCCAAATCAATGAGTTTAAGATTGTACAAACTGTAGTTCCGACAAATGAGGTACCCAAATTTGTTAGTGGTGCTTGCAAAATTGTATAAATAACATTTGAAACTGTTTCAAAATCAGTAGAAGCAACCACTACTCTGATTACTAAAGTTAATAATACGCAAATAACTGCAGGAATAACTGCTGCAAACTGTTGGGAAACAAATGCAGGAACACTTTCAGGTAATTTGATAGTGACATTTTTCTTGATACATGTTGAATAAATCGCCTCAGTAACAATTGAAATTATCAAAGCTAAGAATAAATTTGCAGATGAGAATTCACTCATTATAAATCCTGAGCCATCTGATGTAAACGCCAATACCATAAAGAAACTCATTAATGCAATGATTATTGCCGGAATCTGATTAACTTTATCCTGTCTAGCTAGTTCATAAGTTGTTCCAATAATACAACCTACAGAACAAATTCCCATAGTTGCAACATTAACATATCCCCAGTTCCAATTAGCCCATAACTCTTCCCCGAAAACTGAAGCCATAAAATTTTGATAAGCGTCAACTGGAAAATCAGCGATAACACAACAGAAGGCACCAACCATCATTAATGGCATGATACACATCATTCCATACTGAATTGCTGACAGATACTTATTAGACTGTACCCATTCAACAATTGGAAGCATTTTTTCTTCCATCTTGTCCAAAAAACTATTCATATTTCCTCCTTTTTATTATTTAAATTCAGGCCAATAATCACCATTAGCCTTTTTAAAATCCATTACTAATTGTTTAGCTAGTTTGTAATCACGCACTAGTCTATTCTCTGTAAACGCTTGTAACAATTTTAGGTCATCATGTTCCAATATAGCCTCAACTAATAAATGTTCACACGCATACTGGTTTTCTAATAATCCTTTTTCAAATGCTCCACAAGGTCCTTGATTGATTGGTCTGATATCTTCTTTACCAATCATACAAGTCACTTCTAACATCATTCCTGGATCAAGATTTGGAATAATGCCATCATTTTTAACCATAACTAATGCTAAATCGTTCTTATTATTAATAATTGATAGAACTAACTCAACTAAGTATGCTGCATGGACATCGTTATCTGAATATACTGTTTCAGTATTCATTTCACCGTTAAACTCAGTATATGGTGAAATCTTGTCGGTAATGTCATATTTAGTTCCCTTCATTTTGCCTAAAGAAACAATCTCTCTGCAATAAGAGAATACGTGTTTCTCTCGACCTGCTATTACTTCATCATATCTTGTATGCTCTTTACTGTAATGAGTTATAGCAGTTTCAGGGTTCATATAATACAAGTTATATGTACTCGGAATAGAATATGGGAATTCTTTTACCATATCTAAATGGTCGACAAATACTTTTGACCAATGATCTTCCGGACCTCTGTCTTTTCTAACCAATTCAGCTCTTAGTTCTTCATAATTATCAGTTACATATTTCAAAATATTGGGAAGAATATCTTTCCCAGTTTTTTTGTCGATAATTTGTGTGAACCAACCATAATGATTTAAGCCAAAATAAATAGGATATACTTCGCTTTTCTTTTTACCGATATATCCAACATATCTACCAAGAATATCTGTCGGCATATCACAAATGTTCACAACTTTTTTGTCATCTGGAAAAACAATTTTGCAAGCCTCAGCAACGATTGCAGCAGGATTTGAATAGTTTATAATCCAAGCATCTTTTGCATAAGTTCTTATATCTTTGATTAGTTCAATCATTTGAACAACACTTCTGACTCCGTAAGACATACCACCTGGTCCGCAAGTTTCTTGACCAATTAGCCCATATTGATAAGGGATTTTTTCATCATTATTTCTTTGATCCATACCACCAGCGCGAATTTGCACAAAAGCAAAATCAATACCTTCAAAGGCAGTTTGTTTATCCAAGGTGTATTCGAATTCAACATCAGGCAAGTAATCTCTAAACATAACTTTACCAAATTCACCTACTACTTGTTGTCTTTGTTCGTCAATGTCATACAAAACAACACGTTTTAATGGGAATGGTTTCTGTAACATCACTAGAAGCTCCAACATATCTGGTGTATAAGTTGAACCACCACCGCATATTACAACTGAGTATTTCTTCATCATTTCATTCCTTTCTATAGCATCTCGTACGATTAATTCCATTTTACATATTTGATTTTGGCAATAAAACAATTTGAAACACAAATAAAACATATGTCACAAATTTGGCATATGTTTCGCTTCGTATTTCATTTTTTCAAAATAGTAAAAAATATTATTCACTATATAGTATTCTAGATAGTAATGATAATAACTTACTAATTGAATTGGCTAATATAAATGAACCAAAAAACATAAAATATAAACAAAATATTTAATGATATAAGAAAAAAACTGACAAAAAAATACAATAGTAGAAAGAACTTACTGATAGAGTCGACAATGAATTTTCATGCAGAAAAGGCTATCAAAAATCATATATTTTCAATAGCCTTTTCTGTTACATAAATATTAAGAAAGACAAAAATTCCAATTATTCCATTTTAGTTATTCCAATAAAATAATGGAGGGGAAAGGAGAAAAATGGAATAATCATATTACTTAGTAAACAATACAATTCTTAATAACTTTTCCAGAAGCATGTTCTAATATTGCTTCTTCAAGCTTGTCAATTGGATACTCATTTTGTATAAAATCATTCTCATCAATTACGCCTAACTTTAAAAGTTCAAAAGCTTCTTTAACATGCTGTGGAGTAGTATGGAATACACCTTTTATTGTTATTTGGGAATAATGCAATAAAGTGGAGTCAACCTGGAGTTCAGAACCGCTTTTTGTACCACCGAACAACAAGACAAAGCCACCTTTTCTAGCCATTTTTATTGAAGTATTCCATATTTCAATAAGACCTGTCGCTTCAATAACAATATCTGCCCCACGATTTTCATCAGTAAATGCTTTTATATGACTTACTGTATCTTCTATACCGCTTAAATTAACGGTTTGCCAAACCCCCATTTTTTTAGCGACTTCAAGACGACTGTCAACGATATCTGTTACAATAACCTTCGCTCCTCTTAAAACAGCTAATCTAGCAAACATTAAACCAATTGGTCCTGCACCGTTAATCACAAGTGTATCACCTAAATTAATCGGACAATTTTCTATTCCGTAAACCGCACATGATAAAGGTTCCATTAACGAAGCTTTCTTAAAACTCATATCAGAAGGCATAACAAACATATTCTGCTCCACAATTCTTTTCGGTACTAATGTATACTCAGCATAAGATCCTCTATTAAATAGATTATCTTCACACATTGAGTATAATCCTTTCTTGCAGTAATAACATTTACAACAAGGAGCAGAATTATGCACCGCAACCCTATCTCCGACATTGAATCCTTTGACATTTGGTCCAATCTCTTGAATTATACCAGAAAATTCATGACCAAATGGGTGAGGAGGTTTTACAAGAGGATAACCTCTTTTGTAATTTTTAACATCAGTCCCACAGGTAGTGGAAATCATATTTTTAACTAATACTTCCCCATCCTTCGGTACTGGAACATCAATTTCTTCTATTCTGATTTCTCTTTGATTCCAAAGAACGGCTCTTTTCATTTTCTTTTCCATAGTTTATTCACCTACATATACTTGAGCATCTTCTCTACAATTTTATAAGTTACTGTATCTTTATACTCTCTTGTGTTATTTAATACTTCTTCAACGCTGTCACAATCATCTAAAGTAGATATTAAAGTAAAAGCTACAGCTTTTGCTTCATCAAAGTTATTTTCGATAATTGCTTGAGTCAATTTATCTTTATTACTCATATACTACTCAACTCTCTTCCACAAGTTTTTAAGTTCTTTACCCTGGCAGTACGCAATTATATCGGAAGTTACAATGCTAGATTGATGACGAGGTATGTCAACTACTTGCGCACCGATATGAGGAGTAAGGACAACATTATCCATTTTTAAAAATGGATGATTTTCAGGAATAGGTTCGATCCAACAAACATCAGCCGCATAGCCAGAAATTACATTTTGACTCAAAGCATCGATAAGATCTTTCTGGTTAACAACTGCGGCTCTTGCTGTGTTAATCAAATATGAAGTAGGTTTCATTTTCTTAAACCAATTCATATCAACTGAGTTTCTTGTTTCTGGTGTAACCGGTAGATGAATACTTACAAATTCGGAATTTGCAAGTAAACTATCTAAATCAGATGGAATAGCGCCTTCTTTTTCAATTTGTTCATAAGATAGAAATGGATCATATGCCATTACGTTCATTCCAAAACCATTCTTTGCAATATGACATACTTTTTTACCAATTGCACCAAATCCGACTATTCCGATTGTTCGACTATCTAGTTCCAATCCCATAGGTAAATGTGAGTATACTCTACTTCCATCTCTAAGATTCCAAGTTACATCCTTTCGATCAGGAATATTGAAGTAGTTTTCATTATAGTCTCCAGCAAATTCTCCTGTTTTTATTTTGTGAGAAGCTAAAGAAATATTTCTAACTAAAGCAAGGATTAAACCAAACACCATTTCAGCAACAGCTTGAGCATTTCTGCCTGGAGCGTATACTAAAGGAATATCCATTTCTTTAACAAGTTTCCATGGACAATTAACAGGTGTACCACGAGTACAAACCAATAACTTGAGCCCAGTTTCTTTCCAGCGTTTTAAACACTTCTCAGTCACATCTTGAAGAGAAAAAACTATAATCTCATGGTGAGCATACTTTTCAATCATTTGATCATCAAATATTTTACTACCACCATTTTCCGGACATATTTCAAAATCAATGTCACAATATTCACTTATTAATTCTACGCAATCTTTAGTTAGATTGGCAGCTAACAACATTTTTTTCTTATCCATATTTCTACTTTTTATTCATTTTTTCTAAAACTTTATCCCACTCTGGAATAGGTTTTAAATCACCAATTGTTTTAGCAATTTCTACAGTTTTTACTGTTTCCTCAACGGCTTCCATCCAACCTTCCGCTAATTCTAAGGTTGCACCTACTGATACAGCACCATGATTACCCAACAAACAAATAGGACGATCTTTAATTGCCTCAGCAATACCTTCTGCAATTTGTGTAGTACCTGCTTCACCATATGGCAAACATTTTACTTCTCCCTTTACAGCTTTAAATAAGTTTACACAATCATATTTAATTGATTTTCCCAATAAAGCATATGCAGTTAAATAAGTTGGATGTGAATGAACAACCGCATTACAATCAGGTCTAGCCAATAAACAAGCTTTGTGCAATCTATATTCGCTTGAAGCCTTTTTTCCGGAAATTTGTTCTTCTGTTTCAAAATTCAAAACTGCTACATCTTCTTCTTTTAAATCAAGTTTTCTAGTTCTAGATGGTGTAATGTAGAGTAAACCATTTTCTCTATCAAGATACGAAATATTTCCTTCAATTGTATTAACCAATCCTTTTTCTTCACACAAATGTGAATAATAACAAATTAAACTTCTGTAATCCATTTTTTTACCTTTCCTATTCTTCAATTCTTTCATAATCTTTTATAAGTGCTATACATGAACGTATCTCTCTTATATGTCTATCAATACGAGGCCCTTGTTGAGGATATTTTTTATCTTTTTTGATTTTGGCGAATTTATTCGTTTCATTTTCTAATTGGGTTATTAACAGTTGCTTCGTTTCCTCATCAGATGTTTTTGCTTTCTGTGCTATCTCATTACAAAATGCTTTTGATTGATCAATCATTTCTATTACTTTGTTAGTTATTCTTTGCATTTTAACATTATGATAAATGATGTAAGCAAGCACCAATACCCCAATCAATAACCATATATATGCATTTAATTCACCTGTTACATTCCAATAATCATCCATCAATAATTGTCCTCACTAAATTTATTTATGCTCTCTTCTATTGTTAATCTTCTATTATAATCAGCAAAACTGGTATTTGAATAAATTGAAATTGTTGATATTTTCCCTTTAGAATTAATAAATCGAATAAATAGATAATTAACAGATTTGTCTTTTTTTCTTTTCCTTATCTTCGATTTATCTGTTTCAGTATAGAAGTGTCTTCCTAATTTTCCTAAAGTATCATATTGACTTGTAGAACTTATCTCTTTTACTTCGGCTAAATTAAGCTGTCTTGCATCTTTGATATTTTCCTTATCAATACTAAATAATCTTTCAATATTTGCTTTTGAATCAACCTTAAAAATGTCAATTCCCTTTCTTCTAAAAAGAGTCAATGTGACATCCTTTTCATTAAGAGAGTCATAACCTTGGTAACATATTCCAACATAACCGCATTCAGCAAAATACCTCTTTAAGAATTCTGAAGTCTCTTTCTCTTCTTTTTGAATCAAGTATCTATCAAATAATGCCATTGGTAATAGAATACATAAACCTATTATAATCGAAAGGGTGCCCCGTAAAACCATAGCCAAAAAGACATATACAACACATGATATACCTATTATTTTAGTTAATGTTGATGCAGTTATTCTTTTCATATTAATACGCCATCTTATATATTTCTATGATATCTTCTTTTTTACTAGTTCTTGGATTTACCGCAACATTGCCGGATTTCATGGCATCAATTGCTAATAATTCAAAATCTTCCTCTTTAACTCCCACATCTTTTAAGTGAGTTGGAATTGATAATTCTTCTAACAAATGATAAATTTCATCAAACAACATGTCGTTAGTGAAATTCTTGATGTTTTCGCTACCTGGTTTTATATATGAATAAATCTTTTGATATTTATCATCAGCACCAATTGCATTATATTTTAAAACCGCAGGTAATAATATAGCATTTGCGACACCGTGAGCAACACCCAAATGACCGCTAATTGGGTGAGACATAGCGTGTACATTACCTAATGCTACATTACAGAAAGCTAAACCAGCAAATGTTGAACCAATTAACATACCACTTGCTGCTTCAACATTAGTTCTATCTGCAACAAATTTTCTTAAATTCTTACCAATTAATTCCATTGCTTTTTCAGAAAATGCTTCTGAATAAGGGTTGCATTTTTTATTTGTATACGATTCGATTGCATGAACTAATGCATCAATACCGGTCGAAGCAGCAACAAACGGTGGTAATCCTTGAATCATCTCCGGATCTAATAAAGATACCGTAGGTAATAAATTTGTAGATTTCACTGCAAATTTCCATCCATTTTCAACATTAGTGAAAACAGCAGCACTTGTGACCTCACTTCCCGTTCCAGCTGTAGTAGGTATTGCAATAATAGGAATCGTCTTACCAGGCAGAACAGTTGGTGCTTCATAATCCATTATTTCACCGCCATATAAAGCTAAGATAGAAACAGCCTTAGCGGTATCCATTGGTGAACCACCACCTAAAGAAATAATTACATCACTATTTGATGACTTATATTTCACAGTCGCTTCATCACATACTACATTGGTTGGATTAGCTACTACATCTAAATACATATCATATTCAATTTTTTCGTCACTTAAAATTTCAGTTATTTTCCCTAAAATACCTGCTTTTTCCAGACCTCTATCGGAAATAATAAAAGCCTTCTCAAAACCATTATCTTTAATTATTTTTGGTAATTGCTTAATTATTCCGCAACCAAAATATACATTTTGAGGAATAGAAAACCCAAATTCCTTCATTTTAATTACTCCTCGTATAATCTTCCTAGATAGACATATTTTAATACTCATCTATCAAAGTATAAGTCCTAAGGTATATTTGTTTGAAGACAAACTATTATATTGGTGCTTTTCACTCTAGCAAAACTAGTTAATAATTGCATATAGAGTCTACACCATGCATAAACAACTATGCGTTTCTAACTATAAATATTGCATACCAAAGAACCATACGCAGCATAATCGCTTCAATTTATTAGTGAAGAGTTGAAAATTCAACTCTTCACTTATACTGAAAATAAATAATTATGCTTTAGCTTCTTCCATTTTTGCTTTATATGAAGTTGCCTGTCTTTCAAGATAATCATTAACTGCCGGCTTGTTCTTCTTGTATAAGATTGCCAAAACAAAGTACAGAACTGTTTCTAATACGCATACTAAATAATTACCTTTAGAGAATGCATAATAAATTGCGAACATACCAGGCATAGCTGCAATACCACCGCAAACTTTAGATGCACCTTCCCATGTCATTCCAACGCTTGTAGCCATTTCTGTGAACAAATCTGCATTATATGTACAAATATATAATGATAATGCAGCATAAATAGCATGAGATAACATTGCTTTCAAAATGTTTCCATCACCTAACATAATTGGAACTTCGCAACGATATGCCAATGATGTTAATGACATAATAGGAAGAACGATATTTCCTGGCAAGAAGAAAGCCTCAACCAAATATACTGGAATAGATAACAAACCGGTTGTTAATGTTGCTGATTCTCCATAACCTAATGCATCGTTAACAGCAATATAAACTTCTCTGGTCTTTCCAGATTTTTTAACAATTTTCTTTGATGCGTCAGTTAAAGCAGTAAATGCCCCCGCAAAGATTGAACCAACTTTTGGGAAGATTGCCATTGTTGCTGCTGTAGCAACAGCAAATTTAACAATTGTTGCCCATGCTTCAAGTTCGCCTAAATGTTTAAATTTACCAACTAAACCAACTAACATACCAACAATAAATCCTATTGCCATTGGATCACCTAAGAAACCAAGTTTTTTCTGAATAGCATCTGGTCTGAAATTAATCTTGTCTAATCCAATTTTATTCCATACCCAGTCTAAAGCCATAAAAATCGGAACATTTGAAATGTGGTGAGCAGCAATCATTACTGTTCCAGGATAACCATAATATGTTTCCCATCTTTTTTGCGTTACTTCAGCAAATAATGAAACATATAATACTTGAAGAATCATACACCAGAAGGCTAACAACATACTACCTGTTAATTGATAAGTAAATGTTCCCCAAATAATATAAGAATAGTTATTCCACAAATCAGTTGGCATAAATACAGGTGTCCATCCAACAAAGAAAATTAAGAATTGGAAAGCTAAACCGATTCCAATAAATAAGACACCAACAGTGGTTGAATATGCAATTGCTGCGGTATACTGCCACCCTAAGTCCATTGCTTCAAGAGCAAAACCAGTATCTGCTGCAAAAGTATTCATTACTGCAGTTAAATACGGAGAATAACCTCCAGTTACGAAGTTAAACCCAACAAGACCAACACCACAAGTTAAAGCTGATATCAATGCTTTCTTAATTGGTGTTTTCAAGATTAATGCTACAAAGAATAGCATTACCGGAACAAATACAATGTTACCGAATAAATCTAAGACCGCTTTTAATGCTTCCATAGTTTGCTTGCAATACCTTTATGTATTGCTTCTCCTTTCTATTTACTTATTTCTAGCAATTTCTAATACTTTCTCAATTACGTCATCATCTCCAACGCCAGTCAAAATTCCAACAGAATTTATACATGGTATATCAGGAAAATCAGCTTGATTAACCGGAGAAGCATGACAAATACAATCCCAATGGCCTGTAGCAAGTAAATTAGGAATCTCACCATTTGTACATTCTCTGGTTTCACAGCCATAACCTTCGGCATTCAATTCTTCTTTTAGCCTGTCAGCTAAAAACTTTGAACTGATGGTGCCTGAGCCACATACCGTAATTATTTTCATTTCCTTTTTCATCATTATCCTCCTTTCTTATAGATAAAAACTATTCTTCAAAAAATGATAATAGTTTTATTATTTGTTTTTTATCCCGACAATGATATATTTCCTCAATCAACTCATCATTTTGAAGCATTTCGACTATTTTTCTAAGCAAAGATAATTGACTATCAGGATTTTTTATTACCAATGGAAAAATTACTTCAGCTTTTACTATTTGATCAGGAGTTCCCATCATGATAAAGTCTATCGGTTGTTTTGGAATGACAACACATATTGCCTGTTTAAGCACTAAATCAGGATTAGTGTGGGGAATTGCAATTCCTCTTCCAGTCGCAATTAATCCTGTGGGATAAACTTTTTCCCGCTCCACAACCATTTCATCATAACCTTCAAGCACAAATCCATTTTCTATTAATACTTTGGAATTAAATTTAATTACCTCTTCACTGCTCTTAACATCAACATCAAAATTTATTAATTCTTCATATAACATATTTTTTCCCCTTACATTTGTAACAACAATATTAAGTACTGATTTCATAATACATTCGCTAAAAGCAATAATGTGTTATTGTTTTGCATCGCCATAAAGAAAAAAATGATTATTTTTTTATGCATAATTATGACGCAATTATTTATTACGATTTCAACACTGACTAAATTATAATAATGATATGAAGTATAAAAATGAAATATTGACTATTCTGAATAATAAAGATGATTTTACGACCGCTGAAACAATTGCATCAATGTTAAAAATCTCTAAAAGAACCGTTTCAAATGTAGTAAATTCAATTAACGCTAACCAAAAAGTGATAATATCAACTAATAAGGGATATAAGTTGGCATGTGACCCCAATCAGGTAATGCAAATAATCGATTCTCCTAGTGAAAGAGAGGAATATATTATATGGACTTTATTAAATAAGAAAGACGTCCTGATTTACCAATTGGCAGATGAATTAAATGTATCTCATTCCACAATTAGAAAAGATATTACCAAATTGAAGAAGATGCTTAACAATGACTTTTCTTTGGATGTAGTAAGCAATAATGAACATGTTAGTTTATCTGGTCTAGAAGAAAACATTAGAAAATTATTTGACTGGAGGGTAAGAAATGAAAGCCAGAATAAATTTACAACTATCAATTTTTTACAAAGCAAATTCCCGATGGTTGATGTTCTACAACTTAAAGTTATCGTACAATCGGTTCTTCAAAGGTTGGAGATATTTGTTAACGATTTTCAATTAATATCTTTAATACTACATCTGTGTATAATTATTCAAAGAACGATCAACAATAATTATTCTTTCCAGCAAAACACAGATGTAACCTACGAAATAGAATACAATGCATCAAAAAAGATTTTTGAGAAAATAGCTATTCTATATCCTCAATGTATCTTTACCGAATTTGAAATTCGTAATTTTTCATTACTGTTAGCAGCCAATTCAACCAAATTATACTCAACCATCAGTGCTGATAATCTCATAAATAAAGATGTGGAAGAATTAACTGATTCAATCATTAAATATGTCAAAGCCGAATTTAATATAAATCTATCCTCAAATTCTTTTAGAAGTAAATTCATGATTCATCTTGATAATTTGGTTAATAGATTAAAAAACAATGTTGAATCTAAAAACGATCTTGTATTGATGACAAAAACCCAGTTTCCACTTATATATGATATAGCTACTTCTATTTCATTTATGATTAAGGAAAGATATGGATATAATATTTCTGATACAGAAATCAGTTTTATCGCTTTTCATGTTGGTAATGAGATTGACGAACAAATACAAAACGAATCGTTGATAAAATGTGCAGTTATTGCGCCTGATTACCAAGAAATGAATTATCATCTAGCCAACAAACTTACACTTTTATTTCAATCTAAATTGGTAGTTATTTCAGTAGAAGGCGCTACACTAGACCAATACGCAATTAATAATATTGACTTAATCATAACAACTATTGAATTTGACGCAGACGTGCCTTCGATTGTAGTACATCCATTCTTATCAGTTGAAGATATTGACTGTATTGAGAAAAAGATCAAAATATTATCAAATCGAAAAAAGAATAAGACGCTGAGAAAAAATCTGTTTCATATTTTTAACGAAAAACTATTCATCAAAAACAAACAATTTGACAATGAAAAAGAGGCAATTCATTATATGTGCGGAATTCTAGAAGAAAATGGCTTCATAGATAAAGATTTTGAACAACGGGTCATTTCTAGGGAAAACCTTTCATCTACTGCTTTTGGTGATTATGCAATTCCTCATCCAATCGTTTTATCAGCAAAAAAAACAGCAATATTCGTTTTGATCAATGAAAATCCTATTCCATGGTGGGACAGTCAGGTGAACTTTGTATTCTTAATTTGTATAAATGTCAATGAAAAAGAACTATTTAGAGATTTCTTCTTCTCTATATGCAATATAATGCTTAATGACAAAATTAAGCAAAAATTGCTTAAAACAAATGACTTCGAACAATTCATCCAAACAATACAGTTGCACATATAAAATACGTTTTCAATTTTTGACAATATTATTGTACATTTTCACTATCTTTCAAAGAGAATAAACTAGCTAATAATACTATCACGCATTGATTATAAGCCTCCTTATTTTGTCCTGAACCCATAAAGTTGGACTAAAAATATTAAGTTAATGATAAGGCTTGATTCCTTGCTTGGCAAGGGGTTAAGCCTTTTAACTTTACTGTAACTCGTTTATTGTTGTAATAATCAATATAGTCACTCATGGCTGTCTTTAATTCATCTAATGAATTGAATTCACTCTCATGTCCATAGAACATTTCATTCTTTATCATAATTAAAGCAACAATAATACTTCTATTGATAGTTTTTTCAAAGTTTCAGCACAATATTGTCAATCACAAAGTCATTTGAATTTTTTGAAATATAATCAAACAAAATTAGTTATGTCCTATATTTCATATCTTAATCAGCCATTTTAAAAAAACTATAGTAAAATTAAGATATGAATACATACAGTGTTAAATTAGATGAAAATACCATTAAACAGATAGTAAATGATTTTAAACAGTTTGCTGTTAAGCCAAATAATCCATATTTAGCTTACAGTTTTAAATTAGACGATGTAACCATTAACATCTATACCTCACAAACGGTCGTATTTCAAGGCAAAAACAGTCTATCTTATTATCAAAAATATCACCAAATACAACCAATTTTTGTCCATGGCGGTTCTGATGAAGTCGGCACCGGAGATTTTTTTGGACCGATTTGTGTATGTGCCGTGGCACTTAACGAAAAATCAATCAGTTTGCTTCAAACAGAGAAAATCACTGACTCAAAACAGTTAACTGACAGCTGTATCGTTGAGACAGTTGAAAAAATAGCTGATAAAATTGACTATTCTTTGCTGATTTTGGATAATCAAACCTATAATCAACAAATCAAAATACATAATATGAATGAGATAAAAGCCTTAATGCACAACAAAGCTTATCTCAACTTACAAAAGAAATTGGCTAAATTGCCTGACTTACTGGTTGTTGATGATTTTTGCGGCGAAAAAAATTATTATAATTATCTGCGAAATGAAAAAGAAGTAATCAGAAATATCACTTTCAAAACCAAAGCCGAAAGCCAATATCCGGCAGTTGCTTTAGCATCCATGATCGCCAGATACAGCTTTATCAAACAAATGGAACAATTATCTGCCAAATATCACACAACTATTCCCAAAGGGGCAGCCAGTTGTGTCGATGATTTCGCTTTAACGTTTTACAGCCAATATGGATTAGACGAACTAAAAAAAGTTTGTAAAACAAACTTTAAAAACTATCAAAAGCTCATAGAACGGATTTAATCTGTTCTATTTTTTCGCTCAATTGTTTTCTGTCAGGATGATCTTGAGGCAACTGCTCCATTAAAGACTGCAAATGAAGCAGCTGTTTTTGATAACACTGAACGAATATTTCTTCTTTTCTTTCCAACAATTTTGGTCCAAACTCTATCTGAAAGTCGGTCAGGCTCTCTTTTTCATTTGTGACTAGCATAATCTGGTAATATTTGTAATCCAAAATCATTTTTTCATCGCTTATCTTGTAGCCGTTTTCCATTAAGTATCTGCGCATTTGAGATACAATCTGATTAACCTGAATGATGATTTTTTTGCAGGAGTGAAAATATTGCGGGTTATCATTCATGATTGAAATAACCGTATTATGTCCCATACCGGCCATCACCGCAACATCACACTGCTCTTTAACATTTTTTACCCCATCGCTTAATACAAATCGGATATTCTCATAATTACAAAGATTGTTTTTGGCATTATTTAACGGCCCGCTTTTATTATCCGAGCAGACAATTAACTGATCATTGCCCCTTTTTCTTAATATTTCCGCTAAATAACCGTGATCGCAACCGATATCGACAACACTTTCATCGTTATTTATCAACTGGCTGATGGCCTCTATTCTCTTATTGTTCATACACTTCCCTTATTACTTTCATAGCTTTTATATATCTTGATCTGACTGCTTGCTTTGTTAATGACATTTGTTGACCGATAGCCTGAAAAGTCATCGGTTTATCATCATATAAACCTAAATGACAGGCCACGATTTGACGATCCTTTTTATCAAGGTTTGCCAACAGATTAGTCAAATCTTGCTTTGACAGATAATTTTCCACGCTGAAGTAAAACTGCTGCTGCTCATCAATCGAATTAAATTTATAATCATAATTCATTAACTCCCTGATTCGCTGCTGATCAAGCTCGCAATTTTGCCCGATTTCTTCCAGCGAAGGATAATGACCTAACTGCTGGGCTAATTCATCAATCAATACTTTCAATTTTTTTAATTCCTGAGCAATCTTAAACGGAATTCTAATCAGTTTATTATCGTTAAGATAAGCCAGAATATATTTTTCAATCCAGTAAAGAGCATAACTGACAAAGCTGCCCTTTTCCGGGTTATACTTTTCAATTGCCATTATTAATCCGATATTACCCTCCTGAATTAAATCCAGCAGTAAATCATCGTCATTATTACAATATTTTAAAGCAACCTTATAAACCAATTTTAAATAGGCCTCAACAACCTTCTTTTTGGCGGCCTCATCACCGTTTTTGGCTTCAGCCATTAATTGTTGTTGCTGCTGCGCAGACAGATTTTCAATCTGAGATAAGTCACTTTGATAAATTGCTAAGGCTTTATTTTCCATGGGTTTATTTTAGCATAATAATTAAAAAAGGGAAAAACGCTTTTCCCTTTGTCGCTATAAATAATGACTGTTTTTATAATTGAAGGATTTATAACTTATCCACAAAATCTTTTAATCGTTTACTCTTAGTTGGATGTTTTAATTTACGCAATGCTTTAGCTTCAATCTGTCTGATTCTTTCTCTGGTTACCCCAAAGACCTTACCGACTTCTTCAAGAGTTCTTGCTCTGCCATCAATCAAGCCAAAACGCAATTGAATTACCTTTCTTTCTCTTTCGGTAAGCATCATCAAAACATTATTGATTTCATCTTTAAGCAATTCATTGGTAGCATATTCATCAGGTGATAAAGCGTGCTTATCCTCGATAAAATCACCTAAATGAGAATCATCCTCTTCACCGATTGGAGTTTCCATTGAAACAGGTTCCATCGAAATCTTCTGGATTTCTCTTACCTTTTCAGGAGTAATATTGCCTAATCGCTCGGCTATTTCTTCTGCCGTCGGTTCCCTGTCCAATTCCTGTACCAGCTGTCTTTGTACTCTGGTCAATTTATTGATTGTTTCAACCATATGAACCGGTATACGGATTGTTCTGGCTTGGTCAGCAATTGCTCTGGTTATCGCCTGTCTAATCCACCAAGTCGCATAGGTAGAAAACTTAAAGCCCTTGGTATAGTCAAACTTGTCAACCGCTTTTACCAAGCCTAAATTGCCTTCCTGAATTAAATCCAAAAACTGTAATCCTCTGCCGACATACTTTTTAGCTATCGCTACAACCAGTCTTAAATTTGCTTCAATCAATTCATCTTTAGCCTGCTGATCACCGGCCTGAATTCTTTTAGCAATTTCCTTTTCCTGTTCTGTCTTTAACAAAGGAACCTTACCGATACTTTTCAGATAAATCTTAACATTGTCATAAACTTTTCCGCCGGAAATATCGGCATATTCTTTGTATTTTTCTTCGTCCTGTTCATCCACTGAAGAATAGTCGGGAATGGAAATATCATCACCATCAGCTTCATCATCAGACAAATCATCATCTATCAACACATCGTCTTCTTCCAGTATTTCTTCGGCAAGTTCTTCTTCCATGATAACACCGTTATCCCTTGCCCATTCCATAAAGCTATCCTGTTGATCGTCTGATAAATGTAAATCTTCCAGTTGTTTCATTACTTCGTCTTGAGTAATCTGTTCGCATCTTTCCGTCTTCAACAATAAATCTTCTTTAATTTCTTCTATTGTTTTCACATTTTTTCCACTCATCAGCTATACCTCCTTACTTGTTAACTGTCTTTTAATTTCAATAATTTTCTTCTGTAACTCCATATATTGACTGGAGTATCTATCTTTGACTACCTGATCTTGGCTCGCCTCGATTTGTTTCATTAATTGGCTCTTTTGCTGCTCAATTTCATATATTCTCAATTGATTACAACAATCCAATAATAATTTTGAATTCGCATTTTCGTTCAAATTTTTATCAGCTAAAATATCCAGCAGAAACGAATAGTCTTCATCATCAAGCTGAGTTGCCAGATTGGCAATTTTAAATGTGCTATTTGTCAGATAACTGTTAATAATCAGGGAAACATATTTGTCATATTCTTTATCGGGAAGCTGAAGCATTTGATCCTGAAATAACTCACAGTTATTTGCCGAAAGCATCAGCTGTTTCAAAATATTCCTTTGACTTAACTGTTTTCCCGTATATTTGTTTAACCTCTTGGCAGCAGTTGTATTCTTGTTTATCTGGCTGAAAGAAGTTTCTTTCGCCAAAACATTTCGTGAATACCCGGTAATTTCAGCCAACCTGGTTAAATAGCTATCTCTATCCAACGGATCCTGTAACAAATTAATCTGCTGCAAAATACTGTTGGTATACTGTTTCTTTTGAGTATTATTGTTTAAATCATATTCCTTGCGATAATGACTGAAAATAAAATCCATCCAGTTAATCGGCGTGTTGATCATTTTTGCCAGCGCAGTCTGGCCCTGCTTTCGATAAATCTCATCAGGATCAAGTGCAGTATTGTTATTGATAACCAATACCTCCATATTGCTGTTTCTGGCTAATATACCCCCACGCAAAATCGCTGATTGACCGGCCTTATCACCGTCATAAGCAAATAAAACCCGATTAGTCAGTTTTTTCAACAGCTCTAATTGTTTATCAGTTATATTTGTTCCCAGCGAACAGACCACATTTGAAAAGCCGGCTTTACTGATGGAGATAACATCCATCGGTCCTTCAGCAATAATGACATATTTTTGTTCCTTAATTGCAGACTGTGCTTTGTTGAGATTGTATAATACCTCACCTTTTTTAAAGATTTGTGTATCGGTGCTGTTAATGTACTTGCTGTCGATATTTTTATTGAGAGTTCTAGCAGTAAAGGCGATCGGATGATTGTACTGGTCATAAATCGGAATCATTATCCGGTCATAGAACACATCAGACATTCCTCTTTCGCTCATTCTCGCCACATTGGCTTCAATTAACTCGCTGTCCTGATAACCCTTGGCGCTTAAATAATTGTATAAACGATTGTCCCTGGGATTATAGCCGATTGAAAATTCTCTGATTGTCGTATTATCTATACCTCTGTCATACAAATACTGCCTGACTTGCTGTCCTGATTGCGAATTAATTTCATTCTGGCAAAACAGTACAGTATCTTTAATTATTTTATGGCAGACAGTTTCTTTAAATGATACAGTCGGCTGACTGGAAAACTGGTAATTGTAGCCGATCATTTCAGCGACAAGCTTAACCGCTTCGATATAAGATACTTTTTTATACAATTTCACAAAAGTGAAAACATCACCGGCGCTTTTATTTTCGCTAGGACAGGAAAAGCACTTAAAAATCTGCTTATCGACATTGATATGCAACGAAGGATTGCTGTCTTGATGAAAAGGACATACCGCTTTATAGTTATGCCCGGCTTTGATAATCGGAATAAAAGACCCGATTATTTCCTCAATTCTCGCCCTGTTTTTGATATCATTTATAACTTCTAAAGGTACATTCATTAATACTCCCTAAAACTTAATCATATTTTCAATATAACTGTTCAAATCGCTGATCTTCACTACTTCCTGTTTCATTGTGTCTCTATCTCTGACAGTAACAGTCTGGTTAGCTTCTGAATCAAAATCAACCGTTATACAAATCGGTGTTCCGATTGAATCCTGTCTTCTGTAACGCTTTCCGATTGAGCCGGCCTCATCATATTGAACATCGAATGATTTAGCTAACTGACAATAAATGTCTTCAGCTAAGCCGGAAAGTTTTTTGCTTAACGGTAATACAGCGGCCTTAACCGGTGCTAAAGCTGGATGTAAATGCATTACGGTACGTACATCTTCCTTGCCGTCTTCACTTACCAGTTTTTCTTCATCATAGCTGCTGCAAACAAAGGCCAAAAATAATCTTTCAACCCCGACAGCCGGTTCTACACAATATGGAACATATTTTTCGTTAGTATAAGGATCAAGATAAGTCAAATCCTGTTTAGAATGTTCCATATGACGGTTTAAATCATAGTCAGTCCGATCGGCAATTCCCCAGACTTCGCCCCAACCAAACGGGAATAAAAATTCAATGTCGCAGGTTCCCTTTGAATAGAAAGCCAATTCTTCCTTGGCGTGATCTCTAACTCGCATTTTTTCAGGATTTAAGCCTAAATTAACCAGCCAGTCGAAGCAGAACTGTTTCCAATAAGGATACCATTTATCATCTTCGCCCGGCTTACAGAAAAACTCCATTTCCATCTGTTCAAATTCTCTGGTACGGAAAATAAAGTTGCCCGGTGTAATTTCGTTTCTGAATGATTTACCAATCTGACCAATACCAAACGGCAGTTTTTTACGCATTGTTCTTTGCACATTTTTAAAGTTGACAAACATACCCTGAGCGGTTTCCGGACGCAGATAAACAGTATTCTTGCTGTCTTCAATAACGCCCTGGAAAGTTTTGAACATCAGATTAAACTGACGAATATCGGTAAAATCCATACCGCCGCAATTTGGACAGGCGATTTGATTATTTTTGATATATTCAACCATATCTGCCGGTGTCATTGATTCAACTTTTACTTCTTGAGTAGCATATTGTTCAATTAACTGGTCGGCTCTATATCTGCTCTTGCATTTCTTACAGTCAATCAAAGGATCAGAGAAATTCTTTAAGTGACCGGTCGCAACCCAAACTTCGGGATTCATTAAGATGGCACTTTGAATTCCGACATTATTGACATCTTCCTGAATGAACTTCTTCCACCAGGCCAGTTTGATATTCTTCTTTAAATTCGCTCCTAACGGACCGTAATCCCAAGTATTTGATAAACCTCCATATATCTCAGAACCCTGGAAAACAAATCCGCTGGTTCTTAAATGATTAACTATTTGATCAAAACTATATTCTGACATACGTATTCTCCCTCTTTTCATTTAATAAATACCTTCAAATAAGCTAAAAGTAAAATTAAAAATTTATATTTGTTAATAATCGATAACTTTTTAAACTGATCCCCGAATAATTGACCATAATATCAACCAGCATATCAGTCAATTTGAAATCATCCAAATCCAGCTGTAAAAGCTTATCGTATTTATCCAACGTCGCTTTATTGATATAGCGAAATTTTTTTAAGAAATCAAGTGAAATCTTCTCAATCTGATTATCATTACAATCACTGCATAAAAATCCACCGTCGTTAATTGAGATGGTTTCAATCCTGTTGTTTCGATTACAAATCACACAGCCATCAACATAAGGCGCTATGCCCAGCTGCCTTAAATGTTGGGCTAAAAACAGATTTAACACCAGATATGGTTGCTCTGTAGCAGTCAACAAATCAAGTGATTGCTTCAAAACGGCAAAATCATTAGCATTATCGGTTTGACTGCTTATTTCGCACATTAAAGAAGATATTGCTATCTTCTGATAATCTTGTTTGATTGATTGATACTGTTCGATTAATGAAGCACTTTTTAAAATCTGAATATTCTTGTGCGGATAGTAATCCAGTAAGAAACTGGAATAATCCAGCAGTTGACAGGCCGAGGAATTTTTACTGTTAATCTTCTTAAACCCCTTTACATACAACGATAACTTACCGTAGTCTTTACTGACAACTGTGATAATCTGATCGTTTTCCTTGTAATCGATTTGATTTACTACTATTCCGTCTATTCTATCATTCATTGTCTTTGTTCCAATAACCTAATTGCTGAAGCTGGTAGCGTTTATTGCGCCAGTTTTCTTCCACAATAACAAATGTTTCCAGAAATACCGGACAATTAAAACGCTGCTGCAGCTCTTCTCTGGCAAATGTGCCGACCTTTTTTAACATTTGTCCGCCCTTGCCGATAATAATACTTTTTTGCGAATCCCTTTCACAAATAATTGTTGCCTGGATATAACAGCTGTTCTTTTTCTTTTCCATTTTATCCACTACTACCGCAATACAATGAGGGATTTCTTCGGAAGTATTGATCATAATCTTTTCTCTGATAATCTCAGAAACGATAAAATTCTCCGGATAATCACTGATCATATCTGCCGGATAGTATTGCTGATCATCCGTCAGATATTGTTTGATTGTATTAACCAGTTCATCGATATTATCGGATTTTAATCCGCTGATCGGCACCACTTCATCAAAACCGCTGGTATCTAAGCCTTCCAATAAATCAATAAGTTGAGATTTCATTAATTTATCAATTTTGTTCACAACTAAAAACTTGGGTTTATTAACCTTCGCCAAATATTGACAAATAACCTGATCAGCCTTATCTAAAGGTTTGGTAGCATCAATAAGATATAAAACCACATCAACATCACCGATTGTCTTATAAGCATTAGCGACCATCAGCTCGTTTAATTTAGCCTTCGGATTGTGAATACCCGGAGTATCGATAAAAACAATCTGACAATCCTGTTTAGTCAGAATTCCTCTAATGTTATCTCTGGTAGTTTGGGGCTTACTGGTAGTGATTGCGACCTTTGAAGCCAAAATACTGTTTAGTAAAGTGCTTTTACCAACATTGGGTTTACCGATTAATGCAACAAACCCGCTTTTAAAATGATCCATTTATTTTAAATCCTCACTGGAAAACTGCATCGGTAACAATTCGGCAATGTTAGTTACCATTGATTTTTCCTTGTTAGCTAAAATGATAGGGGTATCCTGATTTAATAATTCAGATAAAACCTGACGGCAAATTCCGCAAGAAGCTGCTAATGTATTACCATAGCTGACAATACATAAACTATCAATATCATCTTTACGATAGCCATAAGAGTAAGCAGCAAATACCGCACTTCTTTCGGCACAGTTGGTTGCTCCATAAGAAGCATTCTCAATATTTGCGCCTAAAAAATAATTACCGTCTTTGCATAATAAGCAAGCTCCAACTTTATAATTTGAATATGGAGCATAAGCGTTATCCGCAGCTGTAAATGCTAAATTAATTAATTCTTGTTGATTCATAACTTTCTCCTTCACTTTATTCACTTACAATATCATCTAATATCTTTTTTTGATAAGATATCATTTCCTTTTCATCTTCCTTATTCATATGGTCAAAACCGTTCAAATGCAATAAACCATGGGTAAATAAGAAACAAATTTCTCTTTTCAATGAGTGCTGATACTCTAAAGCCTGCCGCTGGGCTGCCTCAATATTGATAAAAATATCACCCAACTCATTTTCAATATAATCCTGCTGATCTTTATTATCGGATAAGGCAAACGATATTACATCCGTTGCTTTGTCAATTCCCCGATAATCTCTATTAATCTGCTGAATTCTTTTATCCTTAACAAAAATCACACTGACAGAAATATCATCTGACAAATCTAATACCTCAATCGTTCTTTTAAGGATCAAATCAAAATATGTACGATATGAAGCATATCCTTTTTCTCTTGTGCGATTATAGACATTTAATTCCATAAATATCCTCCCTATTTATTTTGATAAGCATCAATGATTTTGGAAACTATTTGATGACGAACGACATCCTTACTTTCCATATTGACAATTCCGATATCATCAATTCCTTTAACAGTATTAATCGCATCAATTAATCCTGATTTTTTAGTTGCCGGTAAATCTATTTGAGTTATATCTCCGGTGATAATCATTTTGGAGTTGAAGCCCAGTCGGGTTAAGAACATCTTCATTTGCATCACCGTCGCATTTTGACCTTCATCCAGAATAATGCAGGCATCATTTAATGTTCTTCCTCTCATATAGGCCAGCGGAGCGATTTCGATAATCCCCTTTTCAATTAATCTGGTCAGATATTCGCTTCCTACCAAAGTTTCAAAACTGTCATAAATCGGTCTTAGATAAGGATCAACCTTCTGCTGCAAATCTCCCGGCAAAAAGCCTAACGACTCCCCGGATTCAACCACCGGTCGAGTAATCACAATCTTTTTTATTTGTCCCTTCTTTAAAAGATTATAACTGTATACTACGGTAAGAAAAGTCTTTCCACTGCCGGCCGGACCGGTCACAAAGGTAATGACATTACTTTTGAAAGAGTCATACAACTTTTTCTGCCCATAAGTTCTCAGATAAATTTTCTTTAAGGAATTACCGGTAAAAATCAATTCTTTATAAAAATTATCATTCAGAATTGCATAAAAATCACGATCGGATAAATCTTCTTCTGAAATGATTTTTTCAATCACCTTTTTAATGATGCTGACCTTAGCGTTATCTGAGCAAAAAAACTTACCGTCGTTAAATGACAGTTCGGTATCGTAATATGCGGCTATTTCATTTATATAAAAATCATCATTTTTAAATAGTATCTGATATTGTTGATAATTATAATCACTTAAATCTATCACAAGATTATCCAAACTAATATCCTCCGTATATAATTATACAATAAAAAAAGTGGATTTACACCACTATTTCTTTCTTGCTTTACGTGCTGCTTCCTGTTTTAATTTACGCTTAACGCCAGGTTTAACATAATATTCTCTTTTACGAGCTTCAGCAAGGGTACCATTACGAGAAACTTGTCTCTTGAAACGACGTAATGCATCATCAAGTTGTTCATTTTCCTTAACGACTACTTTTGGCATGTTCTTCTACCCTCCCTTCTGAAACACTTTTAGCATATTTATTTTATACTAAATATAAAGCTATTTCAAGACAAAAAATGTGAAAATGTGTGATTTATCAACCGAAAAAGATAATAATATATCTCCATTACAGTTAACAAGCATTTGATTTTTCTAATATGTCATCATATTCTTTCAATAATTCATCTACATTAAAATAAGCAAGTCAAATCTTAATTAATTTTCTTTTAAATCATTAAGTATTTTTCTAGCTGTATTATTGCTTTAGCCAAACAAATCAAACCTTTTTTGTTTACTAACATCAAAAAAGTAACAAATATAGCGATCCAAAAGATGACCCTTTCAAGTCATTATTAAGTGGACGAATGTAAGGCTTTGCTATTTCAAAATATTATATTGCTGCTGATATTGCAATAATAGGTTTTGACAAATTCCCTTATATATAAATGCTTTGCAACTTATTTAATCAAAATTGATAATAACTGAAATCTATTCTTCAGTAGAAATATCATCCTGATTATCTTCAAGTTGTTCCGGTTCGATATTATTAGCTGTTTTCTCTTTTTCATTAATTAGGCTAATCTGTTTGTTTAGCCAAACTAACAAATCAGTAAAGACTACTTTTCTTTGCTTTTCATTTAATATTTCGTGACGCATATTCTCATAAATATTAGCCTCGATATTTTTATAGCCGACTGAAGCGAGATTATTCAACGCTCTTTTAAAACCGCTGGCTACATCAGCACAAACATCATCCTGTCCTACCACAAAGAAGATTGGCAGATTTGTTTTTAAAACCCGCCAGTCCTTACGGACATAGACATCCTGCATACCATCAAACAAATCATAATAGCCCCTTGAAGTAAATGGAAAGCCGCATAACGGATCACTGATATATTCATTGACATTGTCCTGATTATAACTAATCCAATCAAATTTTGTTTGCGGTTTCTTCAAATATTTATTAAAATCGGCAGCTTTTGCCAGAGTTTTGGAAACCTTTTTGTCTTTTTTGCCTGATGAAAGGATAGAGGCCAAAAATTTACCGGAACCAACCGATTTGTTATAAGCCGGCATCCCGGAAAAAATAATTCCGTCTACCATATCTTCATATCTTTTCAAATAAGAATGAGCAATTAAGGAACCCATAGAATGGCCCATAACAAAGAAAGGCAAGTGAGGATACATTTCCCTTATCTGCATAGAAAATAAGTGAATATCCTGTAAATTAACCATCCAACCATTCTTTTTAGCAAAATAACCCAAAGGAACATTCTCATTGACGCTTTGACCATGACCTCTGTTATCGGCAATAATCACGATACAACCAAAAGAAGCTAAAACATTAGCGAATTGATCATATCTTTCTTTATGCTCACTCATTCCGTGAATAATCTGAACGATTGCTTTTGGCTGGGCGCAAGTATATATATTTCCGTGCAGGATTAAATCATCAAATTGACTTTTTATAGATATGGGTTGTTCATTCATAATCATTGTCCCCCTTTTTCAGCGTACTTATATTATAATATAAAAGAAAGATTTTTCAAAAGGGTTGTTATGAAAGTTTGTGGTATCGTTTGCGAATATAATCCTTTACACAAAGGACATCTCTATCACATAAAAAAAGCCAGAGAGCTGTCAAACTGTGATATCTTAATTGCCTGTATGAGCGGCAACTTTGTGCAAAGAGGTGAATTTGCGATAGTTGACAAGTGGACAAGAACAAAAGCAGCTATCAATAACGGCATCGACTTAGTGGTCGAATTACCGTTTGTTTTTGCCTGCCAAAGTGCGGAAAACTTCGGCAAAAATGCGATTGATATTTTAGCTATGGCAGGTTGTGACAGTATCTGTTTTGGTTCGGAAACCAACAATCTAACCGAATTAAAAGAAATTGCTGCAATGAATTATAAAATCGATCACTTCAAAGAAAATATGAAAAAAGGCTACTCTTACCCATACTGTTACGGCTTAATGGCTGACAGTTACGGTCCTAACGATATCTTGGCAATTTCCTATTTAAGACAGTTAGCCAACTACCCCGGAATTGAGCCTATCTCAATAAAAAGAAATGGCAACTATCATGACGAACAATTAACCGGTGAATATGCCAGCGCCAAAGCTATTCGTCAGGCCATTATCGCTAATGAAGATGTCAGCCAGCACTGTTTAATTGAAAATATTGAACAATATCCGCGTGTCAATTGGGATAACAATTACGGCATTGTCAGAAACCTGCTTTTAAACGGTAAATCACAGCAGTTACAACAAATCTTTTTAATGGACGAAGGAATTGAAAACCATCTGGCTAAAACTGCTTACTATAATTACGATTACGAAAGTTTCATCAGTCAGGCCATAACCAGACGCTATACCAGAAGCAGAATTCAGAGAACCTTATGTCATCTATTAGTTAACAATACCAAAGCAGATATGGCAAATTTACCGCCTTATGATACTATCCGAGTGCTTGGCTTTAATCAAACCGGTAAAAGTTATCTAAAGGATTTACAAAGACAGGGCGTAAAGGTTGCCAACCATTACAGCGCAAACATTAAGCAGTATCGTGATATTGAATTTAAGGCCGCAATTGCTTACAGCAGCCAGCTAAATCCCAAAGACAAAGAGTATCTTACCCGAAGTGAAATTAGCGGACTTAACTTACAGTAACTCCGCTAATTTTAATACTAATTCTTCGCTTTTCGGCCAACCTAAACACGGATCGGTAATTGATTTGCCGAAGACATAATCTTCTATTTTACAGTTGCCGTCCAGTAAATAACTCTCGACCATAAAGCCCTTCACCAGCTTATCTATCGCTGAATTGGCTTTTTTATGTTTCATTACTTCGGTAATTATATCCTGCTGCAGCCAATACTGTTTATTGGAATTGCAGTGGTTACAATCCACGATAATTGCCGGATTGGCTAAATTTGCCTGCTGATATAATCTTTCAAGGGCTAATAAATCCCGATAATGATAATTAGCGCAGGGTTGAGTGAAACAAGTCTGGTAGCCTCTTAAAATTCCGTGAGCAAAGCGGTTACCGGTTGTGCTTACCGCCCAGCCACGGTAGATAAAATCCTGACTGTTCTGGGCTGCATTGATTCCATTTATCAAAGCCGTTAAATCCCCACTAGGGGGATTTTTTATCCCTACCGGAATATTTAAACCTGAGGCCGTCATTCGATGCTGTTGATTTTCCGAGCTTCTTGCCCCGATAGTCACATAACTGACTAAATCGTTAATGTAACGATGATTTTCCGGATAAAGCATTTCATCGCAGCTGGAAATGCCAATCTGCTCGACTACCGCAAGATGCAATTGTCTGATAGCGACAATTCCTTTATACAAATCCTGCTGCTTACTGATATCCGGCTGATGCAGCATTCCTTTGTATCCGGTCCCTTTGCTGCGAGGTTTATTGGTATAGACACGGGGAATTATCAAAATCTTGTCCTTAACCTTCAGCGCTAATTGTTTCAGTTGATAACAGTATTGCAAAACTGCCTGGCTATTGTCAGCCGAGCAAGGTCCGATAATCAGCAACAACCGCTGATCTTTACCCGACAGGATATCTTTTATCGCATTTGTATAATTATCAACAATTTTCAACACTTTTTCATCGGCAGGATAGAGTTTTTTAACTTCCTGCGGAATCGGCAATTTACAGTGAAACTCCATATTCATATTTACTGTTTACCTCTCTGCTACTGTTATTTTAGCCCCTGACCTCTGTAAATCGGCTAAATAAGTCGGATAGCTTTTGTTAATTGCTTCAAATCCGCTGATTGTACCGCCACACAGTGATAAAAGTACCGTCATCGCCATAACAATTCTATGGTCGTTACAGCCATCAATGGCAATTGTCGGTGGAAAAATCTTTTGTTTAGGACAAATGATCCGGTTATCAGCAATTTCAAAATCCATATTCAATTTGTTAAACTGTTTTTTTAAACAAAGGGCTCTGTCGCTTTCCTTATATGCCAGACGGCTGGTATTAGTTAAACATACGCCATGATACTGACTGGCTAAGACTAATAAAATCAAAGCTAAATCAATATTGTCCTCAACATCAATCTGACAATAGCCCTTAGTAATCTGTTCAAAATACTGCCGATATTTTTTATCAGCTTGAATACTATTGGAAATATCATTGGTTAATTGCAGTTTACTGCCTAAATAATTGAAACAGTCGATATAAGCCATATTACTCATATCCGGTTCAATATAATAGTCTCTAATCTGTAATTTACTCTTTTTGATATAAATATAACTGCCTTCAATGGTCAGCTGGCAACCAAATTGTGCAAGGATTGTTTGGGTCATTTCAATATAACCTTTTGAAACAACCTCACCGACCAGTTTGATTGTCACATCTTTATTTAAAGAGGCCAGCGCCATCATCAGCGCCGAAACATATTGAGAAGAGATATTCGCTTCTACCTCATAATAATCCAAATCCAAAAGACCCTTGACCGTCAGACTGTTGCTCTGCTTTTCAAAAAGAAAATTATTCTGCTTTGCCAGCTTTTGATAATAATCCAAAGGACGATTAAACAAACTTTCCTGTCCGACAAAGCTGATCGGCTGGTTTAAAAGCAGGGACAATGCGATAAAAAATCGCAAAGTTGAGCCGGATTGATTAACTTGTAAAGGACCTTTAATCTGTTGCAAAAAACAGCGGGAATCCAATAATAGATAATCTTGCTGCTTATCAATCCGACAATTCAAACTTTCCAGACAATTAATGGTAGCTAACACATCATCACTGTAAACCACATTATCAATGCGACAGCAGCCTTTTGCTAAGGCGGCGATAATTAAAACCCGATGCAGAATACTTTTAGAAGGGACAACCGCCAAATTTCCCTTTAATTTAAAACTGTCGATATTAACTATCATCTTGCTCACCCAAAAAATAATCAACGGCCATTAAATAACCATAAAGCCCTTTTCCTTTAATCACTTTTTCAGCATAGAGGGAAACATACGAAAATTTTCTAAACTCTTCCCTGGCATCAATATCGGAAATATGGACCTCAACCGTTTTGATATTAACTGCTTTAAGGGCATCATAAATCGCCACAGAGCTATGTGAGTAGCCGGCCGGATTGATGATAATCCCGTCATATTTGCCGTAAGCCGCTTGAATACAGTCAATGATTGCCCCTTCATGGTTAGACTGGAAAAAGTCACATCCAATCTTTCGGCTGGCGCAATGCTCTTTAATCAGCCTAACTAAACCGGCATAATCAACACTTCCGTATATATCAACTTCTCTGATTGAAAGCATATTGATATTTGGACCGTTTATAACTAATAATTTCATTCTATCACCGCCATTATTCGATTGAGTATTTCCTCAATGCTCTTATCATTTACGATAATCAGATCGTTACTATTCTGATACAGGTCGTAGCGTTGTTCATATAGTTGAGCCAACTGCTCAAAAGAAGAAACAGTCGGACGATTGGCATCGGCAAATAATAAACTTAATTCCCGTTCCAAAAGCAAGATTAACCCGTTTTGCCTTAACAAATCGATATTATCGCTGTTAAGCACCGCTCCCCCACCGGTAGAAATCACACAGGAATTCTTTTTAGCTAATTCTTTAATAATCTGATGTTCTTTCATACGGAAATACTCTTCTGATTTTAAAGCGAAGATTTCTTTAATACTCATCTGTTCTTCTTGCTGAATGATAATATCGCAATCAAAAAAACTGCGCTGCAGCTTATCAGCTAACAATTTGCCGAAAGTGGTCTTGCCGCTGGTCGGCATCCCGATAAAGACGATGTTCCGTTTTTGAAACAACAGCTTATTATAGACTTCATCAATCTTTTGATAATTAAGCGGCCGATTCTCAAATATACTGCTGCAGAATTCTCCCTGAGCAACCAGCATATATAAGCCGGTAGCAGTTTTAAGTCCCCGCTTTTGTGCTTCAATGACAAGTTTGGTATTGATAGGATTATATATCACATCAACTACCGCTTCCAGATTAACAAACATTTCAAGTTCAATGGCAGATTGTTCATTATTTGGATACATTCCTACCGGAGTAGTGTTAATTAATATTTGGTACTTGTCAGCCTGCTTAAATAACTGTTGATAGGATAACAGGCCGTTTTTGCCCTGGTAATGAGCTTTATCTACGATATTGGCCTTATTATCCAGACAATACTGATAAATGGTTTTAGCTGTGCCTCCCTGACCTAATATGCAGACATTTTTTGAACCGACATCAATCTGGTTTTTTTTCATCAGCATTTCAAAACCATAATAATCGGTATTATAGCCGGTTAAAATCCCCTGTTTATTGACCACTGTATTTACCGAATTCAATTCTTTGGCCTTGGGATCAATTTCATCTAAGAAAGGGATTATTTTTGTCTTATAAGGAATGGTAACATTTAATCCGTCATAGCCTTTTCGATTAACGAAGTCGGCAAAATCTTCTTCAGATAGCTCAACAGGCTGATAATCATAGTCCGCCAACAGATTGTGTAATTGTTTTGAAAAGCTGTGTTTCAATGGATTTCCGATTAGTTTAATTTCCATCACTTATCCTCCGAAAAATAATTGCTGCCGTAACTGCTCATCAACAAGTCCGCCAAAGTTAATCCAATCATACTATTGATGATTACGGCTGCCCGGCTGTAAATAGCGCTATCATGACGGCCGCTAATCTGATAGTTAATTTCTGTCATTTTATCAATATCAACAGTCTTCTGTGGTAAACCGATTGAGCTTGTCGGTTTCAGACAGCAGGATAAAACAATCGGCATACCATTACTGATCCCACCGTTTATCCCGCCGTTATGATTAGTGGAAGTTTTTATCCGGCCGTCTTTTATCACAAAAGGATCATTAGCTTCACTTCCGTACATCTTAATAAAATCAAAGCCACTGCCAAAACTAACCGCTTTAACCGCCGGTATCGCATAAAGGCTGTATGCCAATTTACTTTCCAGATTGTCGAAGAAAGGATTGCCGATTCCTTGAGGACAGTCAATAATGACACTTTCAATTTCTGCGGCCAGAGAATCCTGTTTTGCTTTGGCAGAGAGAATTTCCTGAACCATCATTTCTTTGACTGACTGATCAATTACCGGCATCGCTTGGCTGTTTAACCGGCTTATTTTGGTAAGCAGCTGATCATTGTCAAAACAAAAATCAACATCATGACAGTGCATGGTTTTTTTGATATGACTGGCTATATAAATACCTTTTTTTTGTAATAATTCAATCACTATCGCTCCAAGGGCAACCAGTGGAGCGGTTACTCTGGCTGAGAAATAGCCCGACCCCCGGTAATCCTGAAAGCCGTGATATTTACAGTAAGCGCTGTAATCGGCTGAGGACGGTCTTAATATTTCTTTATGATAATCTGAGCTTTTGATGTTATTGTTATTAAGCAAAACTGCGATAGGGCCGCCATCGCTATATCCATTAAAAACTCCGGAAACAAAGTTTATTTCATCGTTTTCCCTTCTTGAGGTTGCTAACAGCTCATCACCGCTTCGCAGCTTTAATTGGGCTTTAATGAATTGCTCGTTAATTTTAATTCCAGCAGGTAAACCGTCTAAAACCGCTCCGACCACTTCGCCGTGCGATTTGCCGAATAAAGTGATTACCAAATTTGTTCCCATACTACTTTTCATAACAATTCACCTTCTTTAAAACATCTAATCTGGTCAGTAAATAATCGACTGTTACTTCTTTTATTTCCACCTTTGCGATGTCCTTGACATAGACTATTTCAATTTTGTTGCCCTTGACCTTTTTATCCTGTAAAAGGGCAGCTTTGATTTTTTCCTTATCAAATGACAGCTTTTCAGCCGGCAAAAGCGGTTTAACCAGTTTAATCAGTCTTTCAAATACTTCATCGGAACACAGACACAGCATTCCATAACCGACCGCTTCGCCATGATAGAGATTTTGACAGTTGAGTTCTAAACAATGACCAATCGTATGACCGAAATTCAACAGTTTTCGTAAATGATTTTCTTTTTCATCAAGCTGTACAATAGCCTTTTTTATCATAACCGCCTGATAGATTACCTGACGAATATCAAGATTGGAATTATTTGCCAGCTGGTCAAAAAATTCTTTGTCATAGATAACAGCCATTTTAATAATCTCCAATAATCCGTTATTAAACTGCCGAGGCGGCAAACTGTTTAACAGACTTGGACAAATCAAAACCTTTTTTGGCTGAGCAAATGTGCCGATCATATTCTTATAACCGGCATAGTTTATCGCATTTTTACCGCCGATTGAACTGTCCGCCATCGCTAACAGGGTGGTCGGAATCAGATACAAATCAATTCCCCGCTTAAATGTTGAAGCGGCTAAAGCGGTCAGGTCGCTGATTAATCCCCCGGCTAAACAAACAATGCAATCTCCTCTGGAAAACTGTCCTTGCGATAAGCTATCATAAACCATCATCAAGCTATCAAGGCTTTTCAGTTTCTCATCAGCATGTAACTCTAAGATTTTAACATCTTTGACTTGATCGGCAACTTTTTTGACTGTATCTTTTGGTAAGTTATCGTCATAGACTAATAAGACCTTGCGATCTAATTGAAAGAGTTCGTTAAGATTACCTAACAACCTGTCATTTATAACGATATCATAAGGATTATTGTCTAAGATCATATTGATTGTATTATCATCACTTAACAATTGTTGCTGGTATTGTTTCGATAAATTCATCAGCTGTTTTTGAAAAATCAGATAATAGTTTTCTAAAGTGCTGTCGTTTAAAAAGGCAAGATTGCGTTGCAAAACTTCTTCTTCCCGATTTTTGTCCAAGATCGCCAGATTGTTTTGCTTCTTAAAAAAAGCAATTTGAGCAGAGAGCTGCATCCGCTTTTCAAAAAGTTCAATCATTTTCTGGTCAGTCTGATTTATTTGTTCTCTTAATAGTTTTAAATCAATCATAAAGTTCTTTCCGTAATTATTATATAAAACTAAGAGCCTATAATCAAAAAAAAGGGGCTGTAAAAAAATAAAAATTTAGGAAACTATGTAGAGGCTTGCAG
>JBJFHD010000034.1:0-4993 GCA_051893335.1 Erysipelotrichaceae bacterium
ATAAATATAGAAGCTCTGTCGGTTGTTCTGCATTATGATAAGAGATATATTGAGGAGAGTATCTATCCGACATTTATCACGGAAAAAGTGCTGAATGAGGATGGCTCAATCAAGGATACTTATTTTGATGTCAATGATTTACCTCAGTTTCACCAATATGAAGTAATCGGGGTTGAAGACGGTTATACATTTGATTTAGGTCAGGGCTATATTGTGGAACTGATCCATTTGCCGGGTCATACTCCGGGTCAATCGGGCTTTTTCGACCATCAGAGCGGCTGCTTCTTTATCGGTGATACTACCAGTGCTTTACCGGCTCGAAGTGACGAGCCGCATAAGGAGTGCTGCACCATTAAAGCATTAAGAGACGCTATGGTAAGAACTTTAGCCAGATACGGCGATAAGATTTCAGGAGTTTATCCGGGTCATGGGACATTTGATTTGCATCCGGTATCGCTGCAGTATTTGGTAGATGCCTGCGAAGCGATATTGCGTGATCCTAATAATTATGATCGGATGACAACTTTCGGTGGCAAACGAATGATGGCAAAATTTATTTTCCAGCAGGGTAGTGATTTAAAATATACTGATGACAGTGTGGAATAGGAAAGAAAGGATAAGAAAATGAAAATAAGTGAAATAATTGAGATTGTTAAGAAAAACTGTAAAGGTTACGGCACAATTGATGAGAGCAAAACTCGTGATAAGGTGCTTTACGGTTCGGTTGATAAAGAGTGTACCGGAATTGTTACCACAATTTATGCCAGTTATGATGTCATCAAAAAGGCCAGTGAGCTGGGGGCAAACTTTATTATTGCCCATGAGGCATTGTTCTGGAATCATGGCGATCATACCGATTGGTTAAAAGATAATGAAACATTTAAACTGAAAAAACAACTGCTTGATGAAACCGGCATAACCGTTTGGCGTGATCATGACTACATTCATTCCGGCATTATGCATCAGGGAAGATATGTTGATGGAATTTTCTATGGCTTAGCTTATGAATTGGATTGGCTAGAATATATTTCCAATGATGATCCAAACAGACCGCAGCAGTTTACAATTCCTAAAACGCCAACCAGAGAAGTTGCTCAGTATTTAATGGAAAAAATGAACCTGAACGGTATGAAGACAATGGGAAATGTTGATGGTTATACCGAAAAGATTTTCTTGCCTTTCCATATCATCGGAGAAGCAGATAATCGAATGCTTTCGTATATTGAAGAAAATCATGTCGACACAATTTTGGCGATGGAAATTACCGATTTTACGGTAGCTATTTATATGCGTGATGGCGCCCAGGCCGGTTTGGATAAAACGGTTTTGGCTGCCGGTCATTTCAATGTTGAAGAGCCGGGAATGAAATGGTTTGCTGAAAAGCATTTGCCAACCTTGCTGAAAGATATCGAGATTAATTTCATTCAGGCCGGTGATTCATATACAATGCTTTTAAGGAAATAATTTCTATGGATATTATTAAATTAAACCCCATCTTTAAGGATTATCTTTGGGGCGGTAATCGATTAAAAACTCAGCTTAATAAGCAGACTGATTTAGATATCGTGGCAGAGAGCTGGGAGATTTCCACTCATAAAGACGGGATTTGTACGGTTGATTCATTTAATGAACCTTTGACTGCCTTTTTGGCTGACCATCCGGATTTTTTGGGGGACGATTTGAAACAATTGCCGATATTAGTTAAATTTATCGATGCCAAAAGTTCTTTGTCCTTACAGGTTCATCCTGATGAGCAATATGCTCAAATTCATGAAAACGACCACGGCAAAACCGAGATGTGGTACATCATGGATTGTCAGCCGGATTCTTTCATTTACTATGGGGTAAACAAAGATTTAACTCAACAGCAGTTTAAAGAAGCAATCCAGAATAATACCATTCTTCCTTTGCTTAATAAGGTCAATGTAAAAAAAGGCGATTACTTCTTAATTGAAGCAGGGACATTACATGCCATTGGAGCTGGTATTCTGATTTGTGAAATCCAGCAAAATTCAAATTCGACTTATCGGGTATTTGATTATAATCGTAAAGATAAAGATGGGAATTTGCGTCCGCTTCATATCGATAAGGCGGTTGATGTTACACTGTTGCATCCGGTAAAAGATGCTCAAAGCGGCAATGTCGGCGGTCAAGATAAACTGATGGTGGATTGTCCGTTATTTAGTTGTACTTATTATAATGTTGATAAAGTCAAAGACATTGATTTTGAAAAAGAACGGTTTAAAGCGGTAATCATGCTTTCCGGCAAGGGAACAATTGCCTGTGATACTGAAACTTTACCGTTTGAAAAGGGAGATAGTTTCTTGGTTTCGGCACACTGTCGTAAATTAACGGTCAGCTCTCAAGCCGAATTCATCTTAGTTAAATAAAAAATGACTATAGGTTCAGCCTATAGTCTTGTTTTGGAGGGTTATGAGCAGGGATAAAAATGGCATATTAGAGGGCCCGATTTGGAAGGAAATGCTGATATTTGTTTTTCCGATTTTTCTGAGTTACCTCTTTCAGAATTTGTATAATTCAGTAGATTCGGCAATAGTAGGAAATTTTGTTTCCAAACAGGCATTGGCGGCAGTAAGCAACTGCGCCACAGTAACAAATATCATGGTTGGTTTTTTTACCGGCCTTTCTTCGGGAGCATTAACGATTTTTTCAAGATATTTCGGTTCAGCTCAATATGACAAACTGGATAAATCAATTCATACTTCCATAGCCTTTTCCATTATCTTCGGCTTACTGATGGCGGTAGCGGGGTTTTTCAGTTCCGGATTTTTGTTGAAATTGATGGCATTTCCTGATGAAATTGTTATTCACGCTGAACGGTATCTGAAAATCTACTTTTTAGGTTCAGTCTTTACGGCTTTGTTCAATATTGCTTCCGGCATTTCCCGCTCAATTGGTGATTCTAAGACACCATTTAAAATCCTTGTCGTTACGACATTTGTCAATGCGGTTTTGGATGTGATATTGATAAGATATCTGGCATTGGAGGTTGTCGGTGCAGCGGTTTCAACGGTTATTGCTCAGTTTATCAGCTGTTCATTGATAATGGTTAATCTGACCAGAAATAAGCAGTATTTTGATATCCGGTTCAGCAAGCTGACTTTGGATCGAAAGTATTTGAATGAAATCTTTGCCAAGGGTTTGCCTGCCGGAATTCAAACCTGTTTGATTTCACTGTCTAACTCTTTGATGCAGCGCTATGTCAACAATTTCAGCACTGACATTATCACAGGAATCGGTGTTGCGAAAAAAGTCGATGCTTTTGTCGCTATGCCTTGCCAGTCAATCGGGATTGCGACCGCTACCTTTGTTTCACAGAATTACGGAGCCAATAATAAAAAACGGATCAAAGAGAGTGTTATTACTGCTTCGATAATTATGACGATTGCGGTAACCATATTGGTTGTTCCAACCGTCTTAAATTGTGATTTGTTGGTGGGATTATTTAACAAGGATCCCGGTGTAATTGAGGCGGGCAGTGCGATGGTCAAGGTAATTGCTCCGCTGTACTATTTCTTTGGTTTTATGGAAATATTTGTCGGTTTAAATCGTGGCTTTGGTAAAGCTATACCGGTTATGATTTTTTCGACGATGTCAATGATTGTGATAAGACAAATCTTCTTGGCGGTAGTTTTCAGTTTTTCGCAGAATATTTTCTTTATTCACATTTGTTATCCGATGTGCTGGGCTATCGCAATGTTATTTAATATGCTGTATTATTTCGGTGTTGTCAGAAAAGAATATATGAGGTAAGAATATGGAAATGTTTATCAAAATGATGAATCTGCAAATTGAGTTGCTGATTCTAATGCTCATCGGTTTTGGGGTTAAAAAGCTCAAAGTGATAGATTCAAATCAACAGAAGGGTTTGTCGGAGTTATTGATTAATGTAATATTGCCGGCAACAATAATTAAATCCTTTATTTCACAACAAAATACCTCATTGGAAGTTTTTAAAACCAGCGCAGTTATGATGCTGGTATGCTTAACCATTCAGATTGTTATTATGCTGGCAGCCCCACTGTTGCAGAAGTTCTTTGATAAAGATAAAGCAAAAATTATGGAATACGGCTTATTGGTTTCCAATTCCAGCTTTGTCGGTTTACCGGTAATTGAGTATATGTTCGGCTCACAAGCGGTTATGTATGCTTCAATTTATCTGATACCGATGCGCTTTAGTATGTGGACTGTAGGTATATCCTTATTTAGCGATGAAATTGATTTTAAAAGCAATATCAAAAAGGTCATCTTTCACCCTTGTATTCTTGCGGTCGTTTTGGGCTTTATCTTAATGTTTCTGCCGTTTTCTTTACCGACGGTTTTGAGTGATACAATTTCGATAATATCGAGAAGCTCAAGTTGTTTGTCGATGATTGTCATCGGAGCGATATTAGCCGATATTAATTTTGAACATTTATTGGATAAATCAATTTTGACTTTCACTTTGCTTAGACTGGTTATTTTGCCGATAATGGTTTATATGATTTTGAAATTATGTAAACTGGACGATCTTTTAATCGCCATTGCCGTTATCTTAACGGCGATGCCTTGCGGTTCGACCTGCCCGATACTGGCGCAGAAGTATAATTCCGACTATAAATTTGCGGCTAAACTGATACTGGTATCTTCGCTTTTGTCGGTGGTTAGTATTCCTTTGATTTGTCTAATCTTAAAATAACTGCAAATGAATAAAATCCAGCCCTTTAGCGGGTATTCGTAAGACAGTTTTATGAAACAACAAGCAGGTGCCTGAGATACGTATGCGGGCACCTGCTTGCTGTTTTTTGTTTACAATCAATTTACGCCTATCAAGTTGACTTTGCAATGCAAATAGCATATAATATGTACATAAAGAATTGCAAAGGAGCTGTGATTATGGCCAGTACTAATTTTAGCGTCCGTATGGACAGCGAGATAAAAAAGCAGTGTGAAGCCCTTTATGGGGAATTGGGCATGAATCTGACCACTGCAA
>JBJFHD010000035.1:0-21384 GCA_051893335.1 Erysipelotrichaceae bacterium
AATTTTCATTTTTTTCACAATATCAGCACAATAATAACTTAACATCTATTGCCATTTATTTTTCACTATGTTATCATATATGAGCACTTACTTTGAATCCACCAGAGATTCAAGGCGGAAGGAGATTAAGGAAATGAGAGAAAATATTCATCCAACTGTTTATGAAACTAAAGTCGTTTGTGCATCTTGCGGAACAGAATTCACAACACATTCAACTAAGAAAGAAATCAAAGTTGATACTTGTTCAAACTGTCACCCATTCTACACAGGCAGACAACGTTTCCAAGCTGCTGCTGGACGTATCGAACAATTCAATAAGAAGTACGGTTTGAAGTAGTAGTAATACTGAGTTTGATTAAAAACAAGAAAGTCCTATATTATAGGGCTTTTTCTTGTTATAATTATTGTAGTATTTGGAGGAAAGAATAAAATGTTAAAGAAACCTATTCCTGTAATTTTGGATGGCGACCCGGGTCATGACGACGCCATCGGTTGGGTAGTAGCTAACGCCAGCAAAGACTTTAATATTTTGGCAATCACAGCAGTTAACGGCAATTGTTCTACAGCTAAAGCAGCCTATAATTCGTTAAGAATTGCTGCCTTAATTGGCTATGATGGTCCTGTTGCTAAAGGACAGGATAACCCACTATATGTTGAATCTTTAAAGGCTCCTACCAATGTCCATGGTGAAAGCGGCTTAGACGGTCCTGTTTTACCGGAGCCAAAGCATCCGCTGGAACAATTAAGCGCTGTTGAATTGATGAGCAAACTGATTCAGGAATCTGAAGAAAAAGTAGTAATTGTCGCAACCGGTCCATTAACAAACGTTGCTGCTTTACTTCTTACTCATCCTGAAGTTAAAGATAATATCTCTCACATTTCGATTATGGGCGGCGGAATCCAATTCGGTAACTGGACTCCGGCTGCTGAGTTTAATATTTTGGTTGATCCGGAAGCAGCTGATATCGTATTCAAATCCGGTATTCATATCTATATGGCCGGCTTAGATGTCACTGAAAAAGCTTTGGTTTGCCAGCAAGATGTTGAAAGAATTAAAAAAATCGGTAATCCGGTTAGCGAAATCGTTTGGCAATGGTTAGACTTCTTCTACCAATTCCATCGTAAACTAGGCTATCCAGGAGCACCAATGCACGATTTGTGTGCTGTAATGGTTTTGATTCATCCTGAAGTGTTCAGCTTAAAAGATATGTATGTTGAGGTAGAAACAGCTTCAGATTACTCAAAGGGAACTACAGTAGGTGATTACTATGGTATCAGTGGCAAACAGGCCAATTGTACTTGCCTAATGGATGTTAACAGAGAACAGTTTATCGATTATATGATTAAATATATCGAAAAATACAGTGAGGTATAAACATGAAGAATATCTATTTGAGTCTAGAAGAAACCGTACAGAATCAACAATTAAGAAAACTAATTGAAAATGACCCTCAATTCAATATAGTTGATAAAATGAATGATGAAGAGCGTTATACCGTTATAGTCAACGGACCGTTAACTGAACTTAGTAATTTACTTTTGAACCGTTACAGCTTAAAAAATAATATTGATGAAGTTTTCTTTATCGGAGGTACTGATTGTTATGGTGATGTCAGTCCGGTTGGGGAAAAGAATGTAATGGCTGATGTCAATTCGGCACAATCTGTCTTTTTGTCAAAAGTAAAGGTTGTTGTTTGTGGATTAAATATTACCAGGGAAATGAAAAACCGTGCTTTGACCGGTTATGTTTATTTGAAAGATAAATCAGTTTTCACTTTGGAAGACTGTGGTATCTTTATTGAAACAAAAGGCACAGTATGTTACGGAAAAATGGTCAATGATGTCTATTCTGATGCTCAGTTTTCCGATCAGCATTGTCAGATGGTGATGGCACTGGATAAAGAAAAATATCTATCTATAGTCAACGAATATTAATAGTTTAAAGACCGAATTATATCACTTTAATTGAAATTCGGTCTTTTTATTTTGGCTTGGATATCGTCGAATATCTAAGCTATGATACTTTTCAAAAATGAGCCTACCTGATTTTTAAACTAAAACATTAAAGAAAACAAAATAAGCTGAATTCTCAGCTTAGTCAACACTTTTAAATGATAATCGGTTAGCTCTTCAGGACTCAGAAACAGTTTTGTCACTTTTCGGAAAGAAATAACTGGCATAGCCGACAGCAGCACAGAAATCAAAAATTGTGCCGACATAGTTTTTAATCGCAATAGTCATTATTACCCAACAAGAATTTGATATCACACCGGAAATCTTTATTTGTGCAATAGTAGATTTTGGATTTAAGATTGTTACAGTCTCGGCAATATTGGCAATGACCGGAAAGATACCAAAAAAACCGTTGTTATTAAATAACAACCCTAAAGTGGTTGATAATACTACCATAATTACAGTAATTATGTTGTTGCTCTTATCATAATAAGCCAATAGGTTTCTTAATATCGCCATTGAATTTACAATTACCGCTGTAACACTGTTAAGTAATATATTTGTTATATTTATCAGCACAAGGAAAATCATTTGAAATAAAACAGTGTCTTTTTTTGTCTTTCTTCTTGAAGCATATAAAAGAAACACTTGTGCAACAACAGTGATAATATTGGCGATAATTACTTTAGTATCTAACATTTTCTTTTCCTTCCTATTTATTATAAAATAAATATTTCTATTTGCCCACTATAATTAATTTGATATAATACCCATAGTTTGGAGGTAAGTATGAGCAAAAGATTAAAAGCATCACTCAGTTTACTGTTGGTGTCAATTATTTGGGGTTTAGCCTTTCTATACCAGAAAGATGGCGGGGATAATATCGGTGGTTTTACCTATAATGCCAGCCGGTATTTATTAGCAACACTATCACTATTGTTTTTTTTAGGCTTTGATAAGAAGAAAGAGTATAAGTCATATATACTCGGTCTGCTTTGCGGCTTAATTTTGTTTGCCGCCAGTATGTTTCAACAATACGGCGTCCAGCTGACTGATTATACCGGAAAAGCAGGATTTTTAACTGATTTATACATCGTTGTGGTTCCATTGTTCAGTTTATTAAATAAAGAGAAAATACCTGCCAATAAATGGCTGGGCTTATTATTATGCGTTATTGGAATCTACTTTTTATGTATGAACAAAAAACTGACCCTGAATATCGGGGACAGTCTATTGATACTATGTGCTGTATTTTTTGCTTTCCAGATAGTTTTTATCGACAAATTTGCTAAAGAAGTATCAACAATCCGTTTTGCGATTGGTCAATATTTAGCTGTGTCAATACTGAGCTGGATATTTGCTTTTGCTTTTGAACATCCTCAGATTAATTCGATTATTTCCAACAGCGAATCAATTATTTTCGGCGGATTGCTGTCAATCACAATCGGCTATACCGTTCAAATCTACGCTCAAAAAGATTTAGACTCCATAACTGCTTCCTTGTTAATGAGTTTAGAGTCCTTGTTCTGTATTCTGTTTTCTTCAATTATCCTCAAGGAAACAATGCAGGCGAGAAATTATCTCGGTTGTATTTTCACCTTTGCCGGAATAATCATTACACAAGTCGATTTAAAACAAATCGGTAAGCAGACAAAGCAGGATTGAAACAAAAATCGATGGAACCATATTCATCGGTTTTAATTTACCATCGGTTAACAGATTATAGCCAACAGCCAGTAAAACCAAACCGCCCACGGCTGATAATTGAGCAATAATATAATCGGTTAACAGCGGAGCAACAAAACCAGCCAATACTGTTAAAATGAATTCGTAGACAAATACTAAAATTGCCGATAGATATACACCTATACCATATCTGGTAGTAAATACAATGGCAGTAAAACAGTCAATTATGCCTTTCATCAGCAAAGTGGAGTAATCGCCTAACAAGCCATCATTGAATGCTCCGATGATAGCCATTCCACCGACACAGAATACCAGCGAGGCATTGACAAAACCGCTGGCAACAGGGCTTTTTGTCGTAAATTTCTGTTGAATTTTATCTGCCAGTTTCACCAACAATCCATCTAAATCAATTACCGAACCAATCAGGGTTCCGACTGCCATTGAGATGAGCATATTTAATGAAGACTTCATTTCCAATGCAGATGAAATCGCTATATATATTACTGCTAAACCCATCGCCTGCATCAGCTGAGTCTGGGTTTTTTCTTTTAGATTTTTGCCAATCAACTGACCAATCATACTTCCAAATACAATTAATACCGCATTAATAAGTGCTCCCATAGATTTCTCTCCTTAAACTTTAGTTATTATACACTAAAAGAAGGTGGACAAAGCCACCTTTCTTTTTTGAGGATTTTTAAGCAATACTGTTTTATAAAACCATCATTGCTACTGTTACAACTACAATGTTTACTAAAGCAATAACAATAACCGGTTTAATAACGAATTTTAACCATGTTGGATAATCAATCTTAGCAATTGATAAACCACCCATTAAGGCACCGCTTGTAGGAGTGAATAAGTTAACTAATCCGTTTCCAGCTGAGAAGATCAGAATCATTGTTTCAACTGAGAATCCTAACTTAGCAGTAATACCACCCATGATTGGCATAGATAATGATGCTAATCCTGAAGTTGATGGAACTAAGAATGATAATGGTAAGTATAACAAGTATGCTACAGGAGCATAAATGAATTCAGGTACACCCTGTAATGCTTCGGCACAAACTGTAACGATATATTCACCTAAGCCTGTTTCACTCATTAATACTGTTGCACCTCTTGCTGTTGCGATAACCAGAACTACTGGCATAATTCCGCCAACACCAGCTAAGAATGTATCAACGAAGTCTCTTTCTGGAATTCTTGCAACTAATCCGATAACGATACTCATAATCAAGAACCAAGTAGTTCCTTCATCGAAATACCACCAACCAAGAGGATTGCCTAAGAATTTATCTGACCAGCCTAAGAATACTTCTACACCGAAACTATCCCAAGGAATAAAGCCAACGATCATAACTACGAAAGTTAAAGCGAATAATACTAATACGACTTTTTGTTTGCTAGTTAATGTAGCATCCTTGTCAACTTCCTTATCAACGAATTCAGTTTTCATGATTTCTTGTTCCTGTAATGATAAGATAGTTGAACCCTTGTCAGCTTTAACCTTCTTTGCATACTTTAATACGAAGAATAAAGCAACTGCGTATGAAGTTAACCATAATGCAAGACCGATTAAATCGATAATAGCTGCATTAGTAGCAATACCTACTTCATTTAAAGCAGAAATTGCTGCACCAGTACAGAATGGGTTAATAGTTGAACCTAATACACCGACACCAGCACCTAAAGCAATTGTTGCAGCACCTACCATTGTATCAAATCCGGCAGCAACCATTGTTGTAGCCATCAATAGATAGAATGGAACAGTTTCTTCACACATACCATAAGTTGTACCACCAATTGAGAATACAAACATGATAACAGCAATCATGATTTCTTCTTTGCCATGTAATTTTCTAACCAAAGTAGCAATACCATTATCCAATGCACCGGTTAATTTTACAATTTCCAAGAAACCACCTAATACAATAACGAATGCACAAACATCTTTTGCATCATAGAAACCAAATGCCGGAGCTAATAAGATGTTTGGAAGTGTAGCATTAGTTACATCTGGAATAAGCCATGTTAAGACTGCTAATGCTACGATGATGATCAATAAGATCGTAAATGAAGATAGCATCTTCCTTTCTTTTTTCATATTAATTACCTTTCCTAATTATATAAATTTTTCATTGAAAGATAAGGTCCAAGATCCTCAACTTGGACCCTATCAATTTCTCTACTTATGAATAACAGTTCCTGTCTTACCCTGTAATGCTTCTTTAGCTTTTTCCAAAGAAGTAATCAAAGCCTGACTGTTTTCACTATTAGTTACATATTCAAGACAAGCCTGTACTTTTGGAAGCATGCTTCCAGCAGCGAAGTGTCCTTCTTGAATATACTGTTTTGCCTGTTCAACAGACATTTCTGATAACTCTTGTTGATTTGGTTTGTTGAAATTGATACAAACTTTTTCAACAGCAGTTAATATTACAAGCATATCTGCTTTTAAATCCAATGCCAATTTACTTGAAGCTCTGTCTTTGTCAATGACAGCTGCAACCCCACTATACCAGTTGTCATCTTTAACTACCGGGATTCCTCCACCGCCAACAGTAATAACAACCGTATTGTTATTAACCAGTTTTTCAACTGTATTTAACTCAACGATTTCAACCGGAATTGGTGAAGGTACAACTCTTCTATATCCTCTTCCAGCATCTTCCACAAATGTATACCCCTTTTCAGCAGCGATTTGTTCTGCCTGTTCTTTATTGTAGAAAGAGCCGATTGGTTTGGTTGGTTTATTGAAAGCCGGGTCATTTTTATCAACAACTACCTGAGTAACAACAGTTGCACAATCTTTACTGATGCCTCTGTTCTTCAATTCTCTTTGAATAGATTGCTGTAAATGGTAGCCGATGTAGCCCTGAGTCATCGCACCACATTCTGGGAATGGCATTGATGGTGTGTTTCCGCCATTGTTTGCTGAATATTCAAATGCTAAGTTTACCATTCCGACCTGTGGACCATTACCATGGCCGACAACGACATCATAACCTTCTTCAACCAAATCAACGATTGTAGAAGCGGTGTTTTTTACTAATTCCAATTGCTGTTCAGGAGTATTTCCCAAAGCGTTTCCGCCTAAAGCAATAACTAAACGTTTTGCCATGTTTTTCTACCTACTACTTTAATGTAGCATACATAACAGCCTTGATTGTATGCATTCTGTTTTCTGCTTCATCAAATACTTTTGACTGTTTTGATTCAAATACTTCATCAGCAACTTCCATTTCTGTTACGCCAAATTTCTTAGCGATATCAGCACCGATTGTTGTATTTGTGTCATGGAATGAAGGTAAGCAATGTAATAAGATCGCATTTTCATTAGCATTTGCCATAACTTCCTTAGTAACACGGTAAGGTTCCAATAAGCTGATTCTCTTTTCCCAAATATCATCTGGTTCGCCCATTGATACCCAAATGTCAGTATAGATAACATCAGCATTAGCTGTTCCTTCTTTAACATCTTCTGTTAAAGTGATTGTACAGCCGTTTTCAGCAGCGATTTCTCTGCATTGTTCAACCAATTCAGCCTTTGGCATTTGTTCTTTTGGTCCGCAAGCAACAAAGTTCATGCCCATCTTTGCGCAGATAACCATTAATGAGTTACCAACATTGTTTCCGGCATCACCCATGAATACTACTTTTAAGCCCTTTAAATGACCGAAGTTTTCTTCAATTGTTAATGCATCTGCCAACATTTGAGTTGGGTGGAAATCAGTTGTTAAACCATTCCAAACCGGTACACCGGCATTATCAGCGATTTCTTCAACAATAGACTGAGCAAATCCACGATATTCAATTCCATCATACATTCTGCCCAATACTCTTGCTGTATCTTCAATTGATTCTTTCTTGCCCATCTGGCTTGAACCTGGATCAAGGTAAGTAACGCCCATACCTAAATCTCTACCTGCTACTTCAAATGAACAACGAGTTCTTGTTGATGTTTTTTCAAATAACAAGACAATATTTCTTCCTTCTAAGTAACGGTGAGGAGTACGAGTCAATTTTAAGCGTTTAAATTCTTTTGACAAATCTAGTAAGTAACGGATTTCATCACTTGTGAAATCTAACAACTTTAAAAAGTTTCTTCCCTGTAAATTCTTTGGCATATTTTTCCTTCTCCTTAAAATATATTGTGAAACTAAATCGGTACTAATCTTCTCTGATCAGCGGCATACTCATACATCTCGGGCCGCCTCTTCCTCTTGATAATTCACAGCTTGGCATTTCTAATACTTTCAAGCCATGCTGTCTTAATACTTCATTAGTAACATCGTTTCTTTCGTAAACAACGATAACACCCGGAGCAATACATAATGTATTTGAACCGTCATTCCATTGTTCTCTTGCTGCTGCAATCATATCACCGCCGCCGCATGGGATTAAATCAACATGGTCTAAGCCCAATGCTTTTTCTAAAACGTGTTGTAATGTGTCATTGATTTCTTCAATATTAACTTGACCGTTTTCTGCCGGAGTTAATTTGAATACCTGTAAAGTTCCTAAAATTGCTGGATGATAAGTGAACTTATCGAAGTCAATCTGAGTAAATACAGTGTCTAAGTGCATGAATGCTCTTGACTTAGGAATATGGAAAGCATAAATTGTTCTGATCTTAGCATTTTCATCAGAGAAAATTCTCTTTGCTGCTCTTTCGATAGCATCCGGATTAGTTCTTTGAGAAATACCGATTGCCAATGTGCTTTCGTTTAAGTTTAAGACATCTCCACCTTCAATGTGATCTACATCGTAACGGTTGTAGTATAATGGAACATCTTTGAAATCAGGATGATATTTGAATACATATTCATCATAGATTGTTTCTCTGCTTCTGGTTTTTGAATACATCTTATGTAAGAAAATTCCGTTTCCGACAGAAGCAAATGGATCTCTCTGGAAATATAAGTTTGGCAGCGGATCAAGCAGCATTACTTCTTCATAGTTTTCTACTCTATCAATTAAAGTTGTTGCTTCTTCCTTTGGCAATTCAGACAAACGCATACCTTCCATTGTCTTTAATACCAATTCTAAATTGCCTGGATATTTTTCATTCAAATAATCAATTATCAGTTTTGTATACTTTTCGCCGGTAATATTAGCTTCTTTTAAGAATTGCCTCAAAAACTGGTCTCTAACTTCTGGATATAAATCAAATACCTCAGCAACCAAATTCTCTAAGTATACAACCTCAACTCCGTTATCCCTTAAAATTTTCGCAAATGCATCATGCTCCTGTTGAGCGATTTTTAAAAATGGAATATCATCGAATAATAACTCTTCTAATGTATCTGGAGTTAAATTCAATAATTCATTTCCAGGTCTGTGTAATAAAACCTTTTTTAGTGGTTTAATTTCACTTGTAACATGAATTCCTTTCATATGTCTTACCTCTTTCTCTTTGTAATTATATTGTAAACGATTTCAAATTTTGAAAAGGGACATTTAAAGTCGTTTTTTTTGTAAAAAACAACATTTTTTTAGCGACTTTACTACATATAAACCATTTTTTCACAAACTTTCCATTAAAAAAGGGCTTTATATTCAAAAGCCCACAACGGTTTTAAGCAAAAAAAATGGCGCGCCCTGCAGAAATCGAATCCGCAACCTTCTGATCCGTAGTCAGACACTCTATCCAGTTGAGCTAAGGGCGCACATCGCACAAAACGTGCATTTATATAATATCATATTATTTGTTTTTTTCAAGTACAAATTATTATTGTTTATGCTAAAATATTATCTGTACGTTAGGGAGGATTTTTTATGAATGAAATTGAAACAAAATTGCATCAAAGTATTAAAGAAATAGTAAGTGAATGTTTCAATTACAATCCTGAAGATGGATTAGTAATGATTGAAACACCAAAGGACAATTCCAATGGAGATTATTCCACTAATATTGCGATGCGATTAACAAAAATTCTCCATCAGAACCCTCAAATTATTGCTAAGACAATTGTAGAAGGTCTTACAAAGAAATTAGATGAAGTGGACAAAATTGAAATTGCTGGTCCGGGATTCATTAATTTCTGGATTAAAAAAACAGCACTAGCTGATATCATTAACACAGCCTTGTCATTAAATGATGACTTCGGTAAAAACGATAGTGGAAATGGTTTAAGAATTTTAGTTGAATACGTTTCAGCCAATCCAACAGGACCTCTACACTGTGGTCATGCTAGGGGCGCTGCATGGGGCGATGTTATTTGCCGACTTTTGAAGAAATCAGGCTATGATGTTTTAAGAGAATATTACATCAATGATGCCGGCCATCAGATTGATATGTTGGGTGAATCTATTTATCAAAGATATTTAGAGTCTTATGGTTTAGAGTTCCATTTACCTGATGATGGATATCATGGTCAAGATGTTAAGGAAATCATGGAAGAAATCAAAAAGGAAGTCGGAGATAAATATTTGCATACTTCAAAAGAGGAAGCTGTGAAGTTCTTCAGATGGGAAGGAAGAACTAGAGAATTAGAAAGAATTAAGAAAGATTTACAATATTATCGTTGTGATTTTGATTCTTGGGTATCTGAGCAGTGGATTGTCGATGAAAACAGAGTAGAGAAATCTCTTGAAAAAATGGTTGAAATGGGCTTAACTTACCAACAAGACGGTGCTTTATGGTTCAAATCAACTGAATATGGCGACGACAAGGATAGAGTATTAAAGAAATCTGACGGATATTATACTTATTTAACACCGGATATTGCTAACCATATGTACAAGTTTGAAAGAGGCTATGAAAAACTGGTTAACTTATGGGGAGCTGATCATCATGGCTATATTGCCAGAATGAAAGCTGCTATTCAAGCTTTAGGTCACGCTAAGGATTCTCTTGAAGTCGACTTAATCCAAATGGTTCGTTTAGTTGAAAACGGTCAGGAAGTTAAGATGAGTAAGCGTACCGGAAATGCGATTACAATCAGAGAATTAGTTGATGACATCGGTTGTGATGCTGCAAGATATTTCTTTATCTCTAAAGCAGTTGATACTCATATGGACTTGGATTTAGGTTTGGCTAGATCACAATCAACCGATAACCCTGTATTCTATGCTCAATATGCTTATGCTCGTATCTGCAAACTGTTGAAGCAGGCTCCTGAATTAAAGGTAATGGATCATTATGATTTATTGACCGATCAGAAAGAAGTTGAGCTATTAAAGATTATGGGTTCATTCACTAAAGTAGTTGCTGATGCTGCTGCTACCAGAGCACCAAATAAAATGTGTAACTATATCCAGAAACTGGCTCAGGCTGTTCATGCTTACTATGGTTCAGATTGTAAGGTTAATGACCCTACAAATCCTGAATTAACTTCACAAAGAGTTGCCTTACTGTCAGCAGTAAAAGTTACTTTGCATAATGCTTTGGATTTAATCGGAGTTGCTTCTTTAGAAACAATGTAATTTTCCAAGTATGATAGGTATGACTTCGGTCATGCCTTTTTATTTACTCTCATTGATTAACAGTTAAAGGCAATATAAAAAGAAATATATGACTTATATCATAGTTTTTATAGAATTTATTATCCTGACGGGGAAAATTGAACAATTAAAATATCAAAAGATATTTTTGAATTAAATGATCAATTCAAAGATAATACTGCTAACTTGCAGTTTTTATAATTTAAAAAGAGCAAAAAGTAAAAAAATGCAAAAAGATAGTCACAATAAATAACTATTGACTGTAAATGAATTAAATTAAAGCTATCGAAATGATTGCGTTTTATCAGCATAAAAAATGGAGCAGATATTCTGCTCCGCTATTTTATACAATCTTATTTATATTTCCAGATGCACTTGCCAATTCATACTTAGCTTGTTCTAAATCAATATTCTTTATTTTCATTAACAAAGCTAATTTTACATTATAATCTGTCTTTACCAACAAAGATTTGGCTTCATCTAATGTGCAATCAGTTGCCTGTGTCATAATATACGCTAGTCTATTTCTCATCTTATCACTCACAGGCGGAACATTTATCATTAAGTTTTCATAAACGTTTCCTAATTGAGCCATTGTAATTGTTGTAATCATATTCAGAATCATTTTTTGGCATGTTCCTGATTTTAATCTTGTAGATCCCGTGATAACTTCAGCACCACTGACAACTTCAATAGGATAATCAGCATATTTTGATACTATTGAATTTTTATTACTTGTTAAACAAGCAGTTTTCACATTATGTTCTTTGCACCATAATAGTGCTCCAATAGCATATGGTGTTCTGCCTGATGAAGAAATTGAAATTACAAAATCTTTTTCTGTAACATTTCTTGACTGTAAGTCAACACCGGCATTTTCAAGATTATCTTCTGCACTTCCATCTGTCTTCATAATATCAGTGAAATTACCAGCTACTATTGATGTAAATTCATCTGTACACCCAAAAGTAGCATTTGCTTCATATGCATCTAACATACCTAAATATCCAGAATGAGCAGCGCCTATCATAATTACTCTTCCACCTGATGAAATAGCCTTTACGCACTCTTTAATTACTTCATTAACAACACTTAGAACCTCTTTAACTGCTGGGGCACATTTTTCGTCCTCTTTATTCATCATCAAAGTAGATTCTTCAATGGTCATCTTTGCTAAATTTTTAGAATTCGGATTTCTTTCCTCAGTTGTCAATGCTAATAGATTATCTTCCATATTATAAAATACCTAATAATCCACAAACTACACCAATCACAATTAGAATAAGCATTACTTTTGTTGCTTTAACCTTTTTGTTCTTCAGCAAATACAATGTTCCTAATGTAAATAATAATGGCAGTAGATTTAACCATAATTTATCTAAAATATCTGTCTGGATTGACATTGGACTACCTTGAATACTGATAACAAGAGGAGTGCTGATTGATACAAATCCAGCTGTCATTGCACCCATTACCATTGCGCCCATTGCGCTTGATCCTTTAATCAGTCTTTTAATTAAATTGCTTTCCAATATTTTTTGCAATCCTTCTTTTCCTAAGTCATATCCCAGCATCCATACATAATATGCGATTACCAGCATAATCGTCATCATTAAAACTGTATAAACAATTGGACCTGCAATTGAGCCTTTTGAACCAAGAGTAATACCAATAGATAATAGAATTGGAGTTAATGTTCCTTGCCATAATGTGTCACCGATACCAGCAAATGGTCCCATAAGTCCTGTCTTAATTCCATTTATTGCTTCATCTGAGAATGGGGCACCATTTGCACGTTGTTCTTCCATTGCGATTACTAAACCATTAATGACACCACCAAAATGAGGTTCAGTATTATAGAACTCAATATGTCTTTTAACTGCTGCCTTATATTCTTCAGGATTATCAGAATACAGCTTGTCAATAATAGGTGCCATAGCATGGCAGAAACCTGTACCAGCTAATCTTTCATAGTTATAGTTTGAATGTGAGAAGAAAGTCCATCTCCAGAATGATTTAACTACATCTTTTCTGTCTAACTTTTTTTCATTATTTGACATATTATTCTTCCTCCTGTGTTTGACTGTCATTCATCGTATAGAACCATGCAACTACAAAGCCCAATACTGCAATTACTATTGTATTTAATCCCAAATAAACACTTAAAATAAATCCTAAAATAAAGAAAATCATAGTATTAGGTCTATTAATTGAACGCAAGTTCATAGCAACACCTAAAGCCGGTAACATACCACCAATAACTTGTAAAATATGCAACACTTTATCAGATAGTAAAGAAACTAATTTAACAACATAATCAGCCCCAAAATATGCACCTAAAGTTACAGGAATAACACACATCAAAAACATTACTACTTGTGGAGGTACAACATGATAGAAACATACTTTCTTTAAATTTCCATTTTCAGCTGCTCTATCTGCCATATGAACAAAAGCCACATCTATTGTCATATGTGCAATCCAAATTGCTGTTCCTAACATACCAAATGGTACTGCAATTGAAATTGCTGTTGCTGTATCAACTCCACTGCATATAGCAAATGCTGTTCCCAATACACCTGCTAAACCCGGATCGGAAGGAATTGTTCCACCAGCAGAAATATATGCAATATAAGGCAATTGGATAGCTGCACCATAAATAACTCCTTCAACTGGATGGCCTAATATCAAACCTACTAAAGTTCCAGCTACTAACGGTTTTTGGAAAATACTTGCAGAACCAAGGACAGTTGTCCAAGGAGTACCAATATTGCCTAAATAGTATATTATACCCATTAAAAATGCTTGAATTATTGAAATACTCATATTATCTCCTTTTCTTTTTAAATCAATTTGCTCAAATCGATTGCAGGATCCTCTGCTACCATTTGAATTTCCACAACGATATTATTATTCATTAAAGTTCTGAACATATCTAATTCTTCATCACTTGCTGCAATATTTCTGTAAAGAGTTTTTCTGTTAATAGTAGAACCCATACCGCCGATATTTACTTTTTTCAAAGTAATTCCGTTATTAATCAAGTGTAAATACGGAGCTGGAGTTTTAGAAAGAATAATGATTTTTTCATCTGATTTAAGTTTATTTAGAGTATCAATTGATTCTTCAACTGTGGTTACACTTGTCTTTATATTTGTTGGAACCAACGACTTAATTATCATTGATAAAAATGGATCATTGGCTGTAACATTATCAATTACTACAATACGATTTGCTCCCGTATAATTCAGCCATGAAGTCATTACTTGTCCATGAATTAATCTATCATCTACCCTTGCTAATACTATTTCCATTTTATTTTTCCTCCTCTAGTATGTTTCTAATTTTGTCTGCTGCATTAAAAATGCTCTCTTTACCTACTTTTACTGCCATTTGTGCAAGCTGTTTTGAGTCTGTTTCATCGCAGTTTGCCAATGCAATTTGAAGAACCATCGGAATATTGACCCCCACTACAACAGGGATATCTTCCAATAGTAAATTTTTTATAGCTTGATTACATGGGGTACCACCATATAGATCAGCTAAAACCAATACGTCCTGATAGCCTTTATTTTTTAGATCGTTTACACAATCTTTAATCATCTGCCCGTATGCTTCTGGATCACAACCCTCAAGAAGTGATATATTTCTAAAAAATGAATGTTTTCCTGCTAACATTTCACTTGTCTTGATAATTGAATAAGCATATTCACTATGGCTAATTATTACAATTCCTACCATTTTTTCTCCTTTCTATTTTTTCAAACAATATAGTTGAGGCTATCTACTAATAAAGTATCATGATGACTTCAACTAATTTCTTTTGTTTTTTTCACTGATATCGTGCAACTAAAACCTTTTTTCAAGTGTCTTTCTCATTATGCTGATAAAATTATCAAAAGATTTGTTTTCTAATACTTTTTCCACCGCCAAAGAATTTGAGACAAACTCAGAAATATAGTTCCAAATCTGAAATGATTTTGGATTTCCGCTTTCAGCAGAAATCAACATTATTAGATTCACTTTATGATTATCATCCCATGTTACAGGATTTTCCAAAATCAAAACCGATACAAATGTATCCTTTGTTATAGGATATAACGGATGAGGAATACCTATACCGTTTCCAAAATATGTTGAGCTCAATCTTTCTCTTTGCAATACTAAATCAGAAAATGATGAGGATAAATCTTTCTCTTTTGTTGATATTTCTATTATTTTCTTTAGTGCTTCTTGCTTGTTCTTGCAATCGGAGACAGAAAATAGCTTTTCGCTAAATTTGTTTATAATGGAATCAACATTACCGTAACCATTAATTGCGATATTAATATGATCATAGTCTTTTTCCGTTGGAAATAAGTCAACATATACAGCAGCATTATTATATTTGTTATTCTTGTCTGTTGTTAAAAGAGAATCATATTGACCTATATCAATTGTTTTTAATTCAGATGGATTAATAAAATCTATTGTTCCAATTTCATTCTTAAACCAACCAAGAAGACGTTGTTTTAACAAGATAGTTTCGGATTTTCTAAATGATGTTATTACTAATATCTTTTTTCCTTCTTCATTAATGGTAATATTTTCAAATCCATAATTAAAATAGAGTGTAAAATAAGCTATTTCGTCTTCTGAAACATCTATATGATATTCTTCCTTAATTAAAGTGCAGAAAAAACTGGCAATATCAAATGCTAACGGAAACTCAAGTTTTATTTGCGAAAGCATCATATTCTTCAGTTGCATTTTATTTTTCATTCTAGTTAAAAGAGGAGAGAAATGAAGAGCAAGAGCAACCTTCAAATCAAGCATTTCCTGAAAATCAACATTATATTCTTCCTTAATTCTTAATAATGCGTAATTAATAAATATCTCCACATCATTTGGTATTTCATGAATAGAATCATTCTCTCTTTTGCCATGTAAATTAATCGCAAAATACTCAATCTCTTTTTCGATATTTTCAGTATTTTTATCAACATACTTTAGTATTATCTCTTTAGCCAATTCATATTCATGCAAATGAGTAGCATTAATCGTTTCATTTCCAATAACATAACCGCTGTTAATTCTTGTTAGAGTTAACATAAAATGAATTATTGTGCTTTCAAGAATTGATTCAGACACCTTGTATTTGTATTTTGAGCATATTTCGACGACACATTCTTTTATTTCACTTATTTGCTTTAAATAAGCATAAAATAAATCGCTTATTTGAGGCTTATCAATCAGAATGTTCTCATTTGCTATACATCTTCTTTTGTCTATTTCTTTTCCTTCAACTAAATAGCCATTTTTGCCACTATAACTTAAAGACAAATCATATTTTTCTAATATAACCTTTGCTTCTTTTATATCCAAATACAAAGAAGATTCTGATTCATTCAAATGATTACTCAGTTTTACTTTACTGATTGGTTTTCTTGAATTAAGCAATACATATAAAATAGTATTTACTCTCATTGATTGACTATTTAATAATTGTTTATCATTTTGATATAAACTAATTCTTTTTTCCAATTCATTTATATTATTTGTGTCATCACATATCAGTTTATATCCTTTAGATGCCACACTTTCTATTTGAATACCTTTTATTTCTTGTGCAATACTTTTTATCGTATTGATTTCTGATTTAATTGTTCTTACACTAACAGCTAGTTTCTTCGACAACATAGAAGCCGAACAAAAACAATCGTTTTCGTTGCATTTTAAGAGGTTTATAATTTCTATTTGTCTTTTTGCTGACATAGTAATCTCCTATAAATATTCTATATTAATATTAATGAAAGGATAAATTATCAAATTGCACTAATATCGTGCAAAAATGATAGAGCCGTAAATTGTTGGAAAAATTATGATGAAAAAATACAGATTTTATTTGTTATAATTTAGTTAGAGGATTTTAATATGACTAATTATGCTACTGTACAAGATCAGTTTTGCTCTAGCTACGACAAGAGAAAACTATGTGGATTTGATTATGAATTTGTTGATAGGCCTACCAGGCCTCTACTTCATCAGACATCACGTTTTTTGTTCTTTTTAAAGGGAAAAGGAAAAATACTTATCGATGGAAACAGTTATGACATAACAACCAATACCTGGTTAGCCATCCTGCCTTGGGACACAACCGAAATAGTTGAAGTTGATGAACCAATGCAATTTATTAAGTGTGTCTACAATTCCGATTTCATTTCTCAATCAATGAAATCCAGCTATAACACCGGAAACGAAATGTTTTCCATCCTGACACCGATTGGAAATTATCCGGTAATCTATTGCACCGATGAAGAAGCAGCTACCGTGCTTCAGATTTTTGATGTAATTAAAAATGAAGTTGGGGTAGACTCTATCTTTGATGTGACCGAAGAAAAAGAACTTTCAAATATTTATGTCACTAATAAACTATGTGAATTATTAATTTTATTCAAAAGATATATAACCAAAAAGGAATGCGTTCAACAGGATGGCCAATCAATCGAATTGACCAAACGAAATGAAATCTTTAAATATATGTATTCCCACTTAAATGAAAAACAAACTCTTGCTAAACTATCCGGGGTCTTCTTTATGTCCGAATCAGCAATCAGCAAGTATATCTATAATGTAACAAATTACACCTTTAATGACTTATTAAAAGAAATGCGTATTACTAAAGCGACTGATTTACTGGTTAATACCGACTTAAATCAGGAAGAAATTGCCCAACTGGTTGGATATAATGATTCATCACATTTCTCAAAAACATTTAAGGAACAAACCAATGTTACTCCAAAAGAGTATCGTGATATCTATACCTCAATTACAGGAAAATTCTCCGAAGAAGAAAAGAGTTTAAGCTATGGAATTATCAATTATATTTATAATAATTTCAGTAAGGATATCACCATTCAACAGGTTGCTCATACCTTCAATTCCTCGGCAGTGGAAATCAATCGAATTTTGCTGTTCCAAGTCGAAAAAAACTTTGAAGACTTCTTAACTTTTTTAAGAATCAACAAATCATGTATCTTAATGTTGACTACCGACTCACAGCTGATCGACATAGCCTGCGCTGTCGGTTATAACAACATAAAAACATTCAATCGCAACTTTATAAAAATTAAGAATATGACGCCTAAAGCCTTCCGTAACAAGATTCTGTTCCAGAAGGGTTCCGAAACTATTCTGGTTGAGAATCTGCACTGATCTCTACGACTACCAGCTGAGGATTGTCAAATATTCTTAACGGGAACAAACTGTTTCCTAACCCGGCCGAAATAACCATCTTTGTCTTTCCCTGTTGGTAAAGGCCACAATCATATTTGGGAAATAATCCCTGATTTGGGCCATATACTCCGCCAATCAAAGGCAATCTCATTTGTCCGCCATGGACATGACCGGCAAAAATATAATCGAAGTTGTATTGACAATAAATATCAAAATAATGAGGACGATGAACTAACAAAATGTTAATCTCGTCTTCATTTTTATTTACGTTTAATCCATCCAGTTGTTTTTTAATAATTTCCTCATTTTTCTCTTCAGCCTGGTGGAAGAAATTATAATCTTTTATACCATATATGTTAAGGCTGTTAACTGTAACCATACTGTCGTTAATCACCTTCACATTAAGTTGTTGCAGACTGTCTTGGAAGCTGTCATACTCCTTAATTACCGATTCGTGATTTCCACCGATATAATAACAATCCGCAATTTTTACCAGCTCTTTGACTAAATTTAGCGAAACAGCCATATTCGTTCGTCTTTTATCTATTAAGTCACCGGTTAAAAAAATCAAATCCGCCTGCTGCTGCCTCACTTTTTCGATTAATGTACAGTTATTTTTACCAAATGTTGTATTGTGCTGGTCAGATATTACTACTATCCGAATTGCCTTATCAATCCTTTCATCTTTAAAACAATATTTCTTGATTTTTATTCTTTTATTTTCAATAATCAAAAAAACGAGCAACAAAACAAACAAAACTATAGCTAAATAAAGGTACTTTTTCATATAATTATTTTACCTTTTTTTTCTCTATGTTAAAATATATACGAGAAATTGGATTACAGCAACTGAAAGGAATTAGGTGTTTTTTTATGGATAAAATGTTAGCTCGTTTAGAAGCAATGAACGCTAGATATGATGAACTTAGTAATACCCTTATTAATAACGCTTCTTCATTAGATGCCCGTTCTTACGGTAAACTGAGTAAGGAACAGGCCGGTTTACAGCCCGCTGTTGATGCATACCATCAGCTAAAAGATGTAATGGATAAAATTGAGGAAAATAAGATTTTACTTTCTGACCATGAATTGCGTGAAATGGCTGTAATGGAACTTGAAGAACTCAACGAACAAAAACAAAAGATTATTGATCACTTGGAAGTTTTGTTAATTGAAAAAGATCCTAATGATGAATGTAATGCCATCTTTGAAATCAAAGGCGCTGCAGGAGGAGATGAGGGCAATATTTTTGCCGGTGACTTATATAGAATGTATTGCCGTTATGCCGAAATGAAAGGCTGGAAAGTTGAAACATTTGATGCCGAAGAATGTGAAGCCGGCGGTTTCAGCAACATTTCTTTCATTGTCAGAGGGACTGATGTTTACAGAGAATTGAAATTTGAAGGCGGAGTTCACCGTGTTCAAAGAGTTCCTAAGACAGAATCAGCCGGAAGAATTCACACTTCAACTGCTACTGTACTGGTGTTACCTGATGTTGATACCGTTGATTATCAGATTAATATGGATGACTTAACTTTTGAAACGCATCGTGCTTCCGGAGCAGGCGGACAGCATATTAACAAAACAGACTCAGCAGTAAGAATTACTCATATTCCTACCGGTATCACTGTTAACTGTCAAGATGGCAGAAGCCAAATTCAAAACCGTGAACAAGCTTTAAAAATCATTACTGCCCGTGTTTATGCAGAATATAAGAGAAAAGAAGATGAACAAAAGGGTATTGTCAGAAAGAGTCAAGTCGGTACCGGTGACCGTTCGGAAAAAATCAGAACTTACAATTATCCTCAAAACAGGGTAACCGATCATCGCATCAACTTTACCATTCAACAACTAGATCGAGTTATGGAAGGAAAGATGGATGATATAATCAATGCTTTATTAGATGCTGAACAAAAAGCAAAAATCGCCGGTGAACAGTAATGGCTAGTTATCGTCAATTAATCAATAGTGCTTCAAAGAAAGCAAGAGAAAAAGATATCTCTGATCAGACAGTCAAATTACTGATGCTGGAATTATGCAATAACAACAGTACCGATTTATATTTGAATTATGAAAATGAAGTCGAAACTGCTTTGCAGCAGCGTTTTGAGCAAGCTATGCAAAGATTGCTCAACAATGAACCGCTTCAATATATCTTAGGCTATCAATGGTTTTGCGGTTATAAGATTTTTGTTAATGAGCAATGTTTAATTCCTCGCTACGAAACCGAAGAACTGGTTGGCAACATATTAGCAGACAGCGATTATTATTTTAAGGATAGAGCCAGCATCAATATCGCTGATATTGGAACAGGTTCTGGCGCAATCGCTATCGCTCTAAAAAAAGAAGAAGAAAAATTTAATATGTGGGCGACCGATATTTCTGAAACTGCCTTGCAATTAGCGCAGCAAAACAGTGAATACAATAAATGTAATATTTCCTTTTTACTGGGAGATATGCTGCAACCTTTAATTGATAATGAGATAAAGCTGGATATTTTAGTATCAAATCCGCCTTATATTCCAAAATCACAAAAAATGGAAAAAAGTGTTGTGGACTTTGAACCTCATGTGGCTTTATTCGGTGGCGATGACGGTTTATTCTTCTATCGAAAGATTATGGAGAATGCTCACAAGGTTATAAACCCACAGAGTTTCTTGGCTTTTGAAATCGGTTATGATGAAAAAGCAGCTATCTGCCAATTGGTAGAACAATACTTCCCGAATGATAAATATGAAGTATTAAAAGATCTAAACGGAAAAGATCGGATGTTATTTATTTATCATAATCTCTAAGTAGGATTATTTTCCTACTTTTTTGATTGAGAAAATATACTATGATGTAAAAAAAGAGTGCTTTATGAATGATACATTAATAAAATTGGATTGTGCGGTTTGCCAGCAGAATCTTTCCGCATATTGTTCTAAAGTCATAAAAGGAGGAATTATTTGCATCCATTGTGCTGCTAAACTGTCAAAATGGCTGACTGATAATCAGCTAAGACAAATAACTGTTCAAAAAATATATTGTAAATGTCAATTAAAAAATGTAGATTTTTGGCGGTTAAAAATGTAGATTTTT
>JBJFHD010000036.1:0-4692 GCA_051893335.1 Erysipelotrichaceae bacterium
CTTTGATTTCTTTGATAAACTGAAATCAGCTACCAAAGGATATGCTTCATTGGATTATGAAGTAATTGATTATCGCACCAGTGCCTTATCGAGAATGGATATATTGATTAACGGCGAAGTCATCGATGCTTTAGCGAGCATTGTTCACAGTGATTTTGCTTACCAAAGGGGCAGCAATATCACCCGCCGCTTAAAACAGCTTATTCCGTCACAGCTGTTTGAAATTCCGGTGCAGGCAGCGATTAACGGTCGAGTAATTGCCCGTACCAATATTAAAGCGTATCGTAAAAATGTCTTAGCTAAATGCTACGGCGGCGATGTTTCCAGAAAAAAGAAATTGCTGGAAAAACAGAAAGAAGGCAAAAAGCGAATGAAAGCAGTCGGTGAGGTTGAAATACCTCAGGAGGCTTTTATGGCTTTACTGTCAATGAATGAGGACATTAAATAATGAAAGAAATCTTGGATATTATTCAGAAAATGCGGGTTGATTGCGGCTGGGACAAAAGCGATACCTTACCTATTTTAATCAAGTCGGTCTCGGTTGAAAGCAGCGAACTGTTGGAAACCATCCAATGGAGTGAGGATGAAATCGATCTTCAGGCAGTCAAATCTGAACTGGCTGATGTATTGATGTACGCTTTATCAATCGCAATTGACCAGAACTGGGATGTTAAAACATTGATTGAAGAAAAAATGGTCGATGTATATAAAAGATATGGTAAATAGACAAATTGACAGCCTATATGTGCATATTCCTTTCTGCAACAGTATTTGTTACTACTGTGATTTTTCACGTTGCCGTTATGAATATTCTCTTTCCGAAAGATATCTCACTCATCTGTATAAGGAGCTTGATTTAATTAAGCAGGACAGTTTTAAAACGATTTACATCGGCGGCGGGACGCCAAGCTGCTTATCTTTAGAACAGTTAGAGTCACTGTTAAACTATTTGAGCCGGTTTAAAGAAGTGAAAGAGTATACCATTGAGGTCAATTGTGAGTCATTAACGCAAAATAAAGCTCAAATCATGAAAAAAAACGGCATAAACCGGGTTTCGATGGGAGTGCAGAGTTTTGATGATGTGCTTTTGAAGAACATCGGCCGAAAACATACTTCTAAACAGGTTGAACAGGCAATTGACTGTTTGGTGGAAAACGGAATTGACAATATTTCCATCGATTTGATTTTCGGCTTTCACAATCAGAGTCTAACCGATCTGATAAATGATTTGAACAAAGCGGTGAGATTAAATATTAGGCATATTTCTATCTATGATTTAGAAATATATCCGAGCAGTAAATTCGGTTTAGAAAAATATCAGAAAGTTGATTCGGAAACCGATTTCATCATGTATCAGACCATTATTGATTTTTTAAATGCCCACGGCTTTAAACAATATGAAATCAGCAATTTTGCTTTAGACGGTTATCAATCACTGCACAACAAAACTTATTGGTATTATGATGATTACTATGGCGCCGGTTTATCTGCCAGCGGCAAGATTGATCATACTCGTTATCAGAATACTGCTAATTTTGTGGATTATTTAAACGATAATTATTTATATCAGCAACAAAGACTGTCGGACGACGATCTGATTTTTGAGGCTTTGATGATGAATCTACGTTTGAATGAGGGGATTGATCTTAACCGTTTTGATAAAAAGTTTAATTGTAATGTCTTAGCTAAATATGCTCAGGCAATAGAAAAAAACTTGCATAAAGGCCTATTGGAAATCAAAAACAATCATTTAAAAACCACCGATCAGGGAATTTTTGTTTTAAATGATATTCTGATTGATTTTTATGACTAACCGTGCTATTATTTAGTCGCTTTTAATCTGGGTTTTGTTGAAACCTCGGCTTACTACTCGGATTATTAGGTCATTTATTATAGGAGGAAAATTTAAAATGATTTCAAAAGCAGAAAAACAGGCAATTATTAAGGATTATGCTCGTTTTGAAGGAGATACAGGTTCTCCAGAAGTTCAGATTGCTGTCTTGACAGCTAATATCAACCGTTTAACTGAACATTTAAAAGAGCATAAGAAAGACTATCATTCTTATCGTGGATTAATGAAAATGATCGGTAGAAGACGTAATATGTTAAATTATTTACGTGAAAATGATATCAATCGTTACAGAACATTAATCGAACGTTTAGGCTTACGTAAGTAATAGCTAAGTGCTTGAGAGAATCAATCCTTCAAATAACCCATAGGGGGCTGTTTGAAGGATATTTTTTTAAAAAAGATGTCTTATTCAGGTTTAAAGACATCTTTTATTGTATGATTTTCATCATAATAATAGAAACAGTCATTATCAAGCAGCATATAGCCGTGATAGCAGTCTTCTTTAGGCAGGGAAACTGAACCCGGATTTAAGTAGATATGGTCCTGATGAATTTCTTTTCTGACAACATGGGTATGACCGTGGATTAAAATATCCTGTTTATTCATTGGCGGCAAATGACTGCTGTTAAAGATGTCACCGTGAGTAAAGAAGATGGTTCTGTCTTTAAAAGGCATCATTATAAAAGAGGCCATAATAGGAAACTGTAATACCATCTGATCCACATCGCTGTCGCAATTACCTTTGACTGAGATTATTTTATCTTTATATTGGTTTAACAGGACGGTTAATTCTTTGGGGTTGTACTGTTTCGGTAAATCGTTTCTCGGTCCGTGATATAAGATATCACCCAGTAAAATGATTTTATCAGCTTTTAACAAATTAAAAGCTTCAATCACTTTCTGACCGTAATACAGTGAACCATGGATATCGCTTGCGATTAAATACTTCATTTTCTTCATCTCCTTAGTTATTATTTTAACAAATTTTAGCTGTCGGGGAATAATAAAATGATAGAATAGAGTAAAGAGGTAGCACGATAATGAAAGAAATAGACAGAATTAACTATTATGTAAATGAAATTAAAAAACAAATCGATTTCCAACCCCAGGTTGCGATTGTTTTAGGCAGCGGTTTAAACGATTTTGCCGACAGGATAGAGAAAGTATACAGTATCGATTACAAGGATTTGGATGGCTTTGTAAAATGCAGTGCAGAAGGTCACAGAGGGCGTTTTGTTTTCGGCTATATTGCTTCAGTTAAAGTTGTTATCATGCAGGGAAGGGTCCACTATTATGAGGGTTATGAGGTAGCGGATTTGGTATTGCCGCTGAGAGTTATGTATTATCTGGGGGCTAGAAATGTTATTTTCACCAATGCGGCAGGCAGTATGAGAAGCGATTTTAAACCGGGCAGCTTCATGGCATTTACTGATCAGATTGCCTTTTTGGTTAAATCGCCGCTGATCGGCAATAATCTTGACGGTATCGGAAACCGGTTTGTTGATACGACCGGAATGTTTGATGCAGATTTTAGAGAACTTTTATGTAAAATAGGTCGGGAAAATGACATTGAAGTTAATCAGGGAGTATATATTCAAGCAGCCGGTCCGCAATACGAAACGGTTGCTGAAATGAAGGCTTTTAAAATGTGGGGCGCTGATGCGGTTGGTATGAGTACGGCTTGCGAATGTAATGCGGCTTTACAGTTGTCAATGAAAATGTTGGCAATCAGCTGTATCACAAATTATGAATCCGGATTAAATCTGAGCAGTGAACCCTTAACTCATCAGCAGGTTCAGCTGATGGGGCAAAAAGCCAATCAGTCTTTGGAAATTCTGCTTAATGAATTTATCAGGCAGGCAAATGAATTAAACCTGTTAATTTAATGTGTTAGAATATTAGCTGGTTTTATAAGGAGAGAACGAAATGAATGTTGAAGTGTGTTTGGGTTTGTTAATCCCATTTATCGGAACGGCTTTGGGAGCGGCTTGTGTTTATTTCATGCGCGGCGAGCTGAAGGAGAAAGTCCAAAAAATTCTGACCGGATTTGCGGCAGGAGTAATGCTGGCTGCCAGTATTTTCTCATTGATTTTACCGGCGATTGAACAGGGCAGTGAAAATGGCAAATGGGCGGTTATGCCGGCTTTTGTTGGTTTCTGGCTGGGTGTTTTATTCCTTTTGGTGATTGATACGGTTGTCCCTCATCTTCATAACTTTTCTTCTGAAAGCGAAGGTATCAAGGCACCTGCTTTGTCTAAGCAGACCATGATGCTGTTTGCGGTAGCTATTCACAATATTCCCGAAGGAATGGCAGTCGGGGTTGTTTTTGCCGGTTATTTACAGGGCAATATCTATTTATCGCTGGCAGCTGCTTTGTCCTTATCAATCGGGATTGCTATTCAAAATTTCCCGGAGGGAGCTATTGTTTCTATGCCCTTGCACTCTAACGGTTTAAGTAAGAACAAAGCATTTCTATATGGTTGTTTATCAGGAATTGTTGAGCCTTTAGGGGCTGTTTTGACAATCTTTTTCTCTAATTTAATTGTTCCTGCCTTGCCTTATTTACTTTCATTTGCGGCAGGAGCAATGATTTATGTCGTAGTTGAGGAATTAATTCCGGAAATGATGGAAGGTTCTCATTCAAATTGGTCAACCGTATTTTTCTCAGTTGGCTTTAGTTTAATGATGGTTTTAGATGTAGTATTGGGGTAAAAATCTATTTACAAATATTTAAAAATAGTATATTATAAATGGGCATGGCGGTTATGGTGAAGTTGGTTAACACTCTGGATTGTGGCTCCAGCACTCAGGGGTTCGAGTCCCCTTAATCGCCCCATATT
>JBJFHD010000037.1:0-20873 GCA_051893335.1 Erysipelotrichaceae bacterium
AAGAATTCAGGATTTTGTGTTAATATGGTTCATTTAATTATCAAATACGGGATTTTAACCCCTATATCGAGGTATAAAAAAGGCTTGATAACTGTATCAAACCTATTCATTCAATATGGTGGAGACGAGGGGAATCGAACCCCTGTCCAAAACGTGTCCCACATTCAAACCTCTACAGTTTATTTTGTCCTTATAATCAACTACCACGATGACAAACAACCCCGGTAATTGTTTTCCCAATGATTTTCAGTTATTACTTATTGAGAATCGTATAACCTATCCAGTGTATCTTACACCGAGAGCTAACCCAATGGAGTAATTAGCAATGATGGCTGCAAAGCAATATCGCTTAATTAGGCAGCAAATGATAATTGACAGTTGTCAGTTATATTTAATTTTTGGTTTATGGGAAAACCACCCCACTGCTATTTGAATCCAACAACGCCCTGTCGAATGCCAGAAACGTCCCCAGTGCAATTATGTTATAACAAAGCCGGATAATTGTCAAATTGCAGTTTGTTAACACAATATTTCATTTGAATATTAAATGTATTAACCAAGCCAATTTTTTATCAATTGCTTCATTACTTATCATAATCACCAGTTAACCGCTATATCTAATTGAGTAGGATTGCTTACCGCAAATCCTCCGGTATCACATACTATTCCCATTCCTAAAGAACACTCCACCAGGCTTCCCCGTGGTCTTAAATGCAGATTTGCGGCTACCATAACATAGTCACCCAGCATTTTTACCCCGTCATCTCTTATCCAGTAAATGTCATTATTGCCCATTCTTCTCATAATCGCCAATACCCCAGACATATCTAAATTGTAGTAGGTCTCTTTACCGCTAGGACCGATGACTGTTCCTAAACGAGCATTTAACACAGTGCCTGTCCAGGAAGTATTATAGGTGGCGTTTTTTAAATCATAAATTTTCTGACTGTCAGAAGTGATACAGTCTTTATCGACATAATAAATAACATTGTTATATTTAATTTTCCAGTATTTAAAATCATTGGTTCCAATCAGAGTTGCACTATCATACTTGACAACCGTTTTAACGTCTTTAGCATTGTCATTTGGTTTGTTTTTCAAAGTAGTCTTTTCGGTAAAATAAACTTTCTCGTTTGATTCCACAAAGACATTTTCAAAACTGAAAATTCTGGTTGAAATGCTTTCGATTGAAGTTGACACAACAGCATCATCTTTTGCGGCAACATCACTGCCGTCCAGTACAACTAGGTCTTTATTAGCCAGTAACACTAATGTTAAAAAGGAAAGCACAATAACTATCAACTTGACATCTATCATAATGCGAATTGGTTTTCGCTCCATTTTAACACCTCTCTTTCTTAATTAAACCTATTTACCTGTAGATCCGAATCCTTTATTACCTCTTTCTGTTTCACTTAACTGTTCGCTCTCAACTATATTTACGTTTAAATAAGGAATAATAATTAGCTGAGCAATTCGTTGTCCCTTTTCAATTATTCTTTCGCAATCACTGTCATTATGCAGCATCACTTTTATCTCACCACGATAATCCGAATCAATTACTCCCACGCAATTCGCCGGACGAATTCCTTCCTTGCTGGCTAATCCGCTTCGGGCAAACACTCCTCCAAAATAACCTTGCGGGATTTCCAGTGATAACCCTACTTCTACTGCCACTGTACTATTTGGCTTAATAACAGTCCCTTTACTGGCATATAAGTCAAATCCGGCAGCTTCTTTACTGCCTCGAGTAGGAATAATCGCATCATCATTTAATCTTTTTATTTTTACATCTATCATCTTACCAACTCCAAAGCTTTTTGTAATTGTGTATCTAAGCTGTCCTGATTAGTTACCCAATATCTTACAACGGCACTATTCAATTCATTTGCGGTCTCTTTATCCAGCTTACCGTTAACAGTCAGGTTGTTGTCTATTTGAAATTGTTTTAACGCTGTTTCAGTTGTTTTGGAAAGATAACCGTCTTCTCTGTCAATCTGATAACCCAAGAAATCCAATAAGGTTTGGCATTGAGCTACTTTTTCACTTACTTGATCATAACCGTAAACCTCATCTTCTTCCAGAATTAAATTTGACAGATATAAAGCATCGTGTAAATAGACAGGATAATCCGGTTCAATACCGGTATCACCGATAAAGACACCATTACCGCTCTTCCAAATTAAATCGGTATACTTTAGAGCACTTCCGTCAGCTAACATTGTTGTTATTTGAGCAACTCCCTTACCATAACTGGTCTCACCTACCGTAATGGCTGAGCAATTCTCAATCATCGCTAAGGTAAATACCTCTGAACAGCTGGCTGAATAGTCATTTATAATTATCGCAATCTTTTCAAATTCATACTTATCGGAATTCTTTACTTCATCAATATACTCATTACCATATCGGTCATACTCTCGCATTACAATGTCGCCCTTATCCATAAATAATGAACAAATGCTGTCTAAGGTCGAAGCATAACCACCGGTATTGTCTCTTAAATCAATAACTAACTTATCAACATTATTTTCTTTCAAGTAATCAAGATGGTTCTTGACTTCTTTAGCCGTTCCATCCGCAAACGAGGTAATTGTCAAAACACCTATACCATCCTTAATTGATGAAAAAACCGTATTGGAAATACGTTGACGAACAATATCAATTGACAATATTTCGCTGCCTCTTTTAACCGTTACATTTACAACCGTGCCGATTTCACCAGCAATAGTTTCAACCATCGCATCAATATTTTCTTCGGTTAATGTAACTCCATCAATTTGGGTTATAACATCCCCAGCCAATACCCCGGCAGCTTCAGCCGGTGAGCTTCTGATTACTTCCTTAACAAAAATCTGACCATCAATCGACTGATAAGTCACTCCAATACCGACAAAGGATGAAGAAAGTGATGAAGTAAAACTGCTTAGTTCATCAGCTGTCATATATTCGGTATGGATGTCGTTTTGAGCATTAACCATCCCTTTTATAGCGTCTTCGATTAATTTTTGTCCATATTCTTCACTGTTTTCACCATAATAAAAATCGGTCATTAAATAACTATAAACTCTTTCAAAGTTGGTCATCTTATCATCTGAGATATTAAATGTGAATAATTCACAGCACAAATATCCCCCACAGAAGAAAAATACTGCGCATAATAATGAAAAGATTACCACCAAAAATTTCTTAACAAACTTGTTTTCCACTTAAAATCACCTTATCTATTTTAACACGAAAGCCATATTTTACAAACACAGCGCCTATGATTATCAAATGTAAAATCGGTGTAAACTTTTTGTGTTATTTGTTTTTATCTATCTAAAATAACTTTTATTGAATTTCCAAATATGATATATTTTAGATGTATATGTGTAAAAAACATATATCAATTTTGTAAATTTTAATGAAAGGAAGGAATATATTTATTCCACAGGGGGAAAAATGGAAATTTCTCTATCAGATTTTCTATCTCAGTTAGTTCAATATCCGGCCTTAGCGGTAACCACTATTCTTACTTTAAGTGTAATTTTAGTTAATGGATGGACTGATGCTCCAAATGCGATTGCAACTTGTGTATCAACAAGATCAATGAAACCAAAAGCAGCGATTATGATGGCTGCTGTTTGTAATTTCTTTGGTCTTGTTTTTATGTCGATGATCAATTCCAAAGTAGCAGAAACAATTTACAACATGGTTGATTTCGGTGGTGTCGCCAATGATGCCCTAATCGGTCTGTGTGCCGCATTGGTAGCCATTGTTGTTTGGGCAACTGCTGCTTCTTATTTCGGGATTCCAACCAGTGAATCTCACGCCTTAATCGCAGGTCTTTCCGGAGCAGCCATCGCTATGCATAACTCATTAGCCGGTATCAACTTCAGTGAATGGGTTAAAGTATTATATGGCCTTGTTTTCTCAACTTTATTAGGTTTTTGTGCCGGATTTGTGGTTGTCAAGTTAATAGAGCTTATTTGTAAGGGCATGAACAGAGTTAAAACCAATTCATTCTTCAAAAAATCTCAAATATTCGGCGCTGCCAGTATGGCATTTATGCACGGCGCTCAAGATGGGCAAAAGTTTATGGGTGTCTTCTTACTTGGAATGTTCTTAGCTAAAGGACAAAGTGAAGCAGCCGCTGTAACTGTTCCGATTTGGTTAATGTTATTGTGTGCATTGACTATGGGAGCCGGAAGTGCAATCGGCGGAGAAAAAATCATCAAATCCGTCGGCATGGATATGGTAAAGCTTGAACCATATCAGGGTTTTGCTGCCGATATCGTCGCAGCCGGATGCTTACTATTATCAACATTAACAGGTGTACCGGTATCAACTACTCATACTAAAACAACCGCAATTATGGGCGTAGGTGCTGCAAGAAATGTTAAACGAGTAAACTGGTCAATTGTTAAAGATATGATCCTTGCTTGGGTATTTACTTTCCCGGGCTGTGGCTTAGTTGGCTTTTTAATGGCTAAATTATTTATTTTGATATTCTAAAAAGGAGAACATTTTATGGCAAAGAAATTTGATTATTTTGTCTGTTTTTCAGACATTACTAAAATCGCCTGCAAACAGGCCGAATTATTAAAAGAAGTTACCGATAATTACTCTATCGAAAAAATTCACGAAAGCATTAAAGTGATGCATGAACTGGAAAGAAACGGTGACGATTTACGTCATGAACTATATGACCATCTGCTTCATGAATTCTTACCTCCGTTTGAGCATGAAGATATTACTTCGTTAATTGAAAAGCTGGATGATGTTTGCGATGCTATCGACGATGTTTTAATGAAATTCTATATGTACAATATTACTACCTGCCGTCAAGATGTTAATGATATTACTCAAGGTATTATTGACTGCACATTAAAACTTTCAGAAGTAACCGCCCTTTTACCTAGCTATAAAAAAGATACCAAGAAACTGCTTGATATCATCAATGAAGTAGGCATTATTGAGGAACAGGGTGACTACTATTATATGGAATATTCACACAATTTGTTTGCTGAAAATGATATTAATGAAACAATTAAGTGGAAATCCTTATATGCGACTTTAGAAGCTTGTTTCGATTCATGCGAAGATGCTACTGAAGTTATTAGAAATATCATTATCAAAAATTCATAATATCTAAAGATGTAGCCTTATAACAAATCGGTTACATCTTTTTTATACAAACCCCAAGCATCCATTTACAAAACTACTTATAATGTTACAAAGCCATCTTTTATTTAGATGGCTTTTGATTTCAGTCTTTTCTTTTTCGACCGTACAATCCGGTTATCTCGGCTAAAAAAGTAAAGTTTTGATAATCCATATCTTCCTTTCGACAGCGCCATTTCCAGTTTGTTCCGACAGTGGAAGGAGCATTCATCCGGGCCTCACTGGATAAAGACAATAAATCCTGCATAGTAACTATACAAGTATCGCCCACACTGCTGCTGGCTGCTCTGACCATGGCATAGTTTAATGGCTCGTTACAATTTAAGTAGCGTTTGGCAAACTCGACATCCCCGTGACGGGAAGTTTTTTCCCAGCCTAAAATAGTATCATTATCATGTGTCCCGGTATAGACAACGCAATTATGATTATACTTGTGAGGTAAATAATCACTTTCTTCATTAGGATTAAAAGCGAACTGTAAAACCTTCATACCGGGATAGCCCGATTCCTTTAACAACTGTTTTACACTGTCAGTTAAAAAACCCAAGTCTTCGGCAATAATCGGCATTTTTCCGAGTTTACTTTCGAGAGTTCTGAATAAATCAATACCCGGTCCTTGGTTCCAGTGCCCGTTGACAGCCGTTTTCTGGCAGTAAGGAATACTATAATAAGAGTCAAAACCACGGAAATGGTCAATTCTTACTACATCATAGTTCTCCAAAGCCGACTTTAGTCTTCTTTCCCACCAGCTATAGCCGGTTGTTTTCATATATTGCCAATTATACAGCGGATTGCCCCAAAGCTGACCGACAGCAGAAAAACCATCAGGCGGACAACCGGCAACCTCAATTGGCTGAATATTTTCGTCCACAAAAAATTGTTTGGGATCAGCCCAGACATCAGCACTGTCTAAAGCAACATATATCGGTACATCACCGATGATTTTTATACCGTTATCATTGGCGTATTTTTTCAGCTGTTTCCATTGTTTAAAGAATAAATACTGAAGCATTTTGTAGTAGTTTAATCTTTCGCCGCAATTATTTTGATAATAATGCAAAGATAACGGATCTCTCGTTTTGATCTTTTCATCCCATTGAGTAAACGAAATGCCGTTATAACTGTCCTTTACAGCCATAAATAAAGCATAATCGTCAAGCCAGAATTCATTTTCCTGGCAAAACCGTGTATACTGCTCATCCGCTTGTTGAAAAAACTTCTTTTGTACCTTTGAAAGTACCATATTCCGATTTTGATAAATTAAGGAGTAATCAACTTTGGTTTGATCGTTTCCCCAATTGACAGAAATATAATCCTGTTTATTAAGCAGGCCGTCATTGCACAGCTTATCCAAATCGATAAAATAAGGATTGCCCGCAAAGGTTGAGAAACTTTGATAAGGTGAATCCCCAAATGAGGTAGGACATAAAGGTAATATCTGCCAATATGTTTGCCCGCTTTCTTTCAGTAAATCAACAAATTTATAAGCATATTCTCCTAAAGTCCCAATCCCGAAATCGCCGGGTAAGGAAGATATCGGCATCAAAACTCCGCTTGTCCTCATAATAAGTACCTCAATTCTAGTATTTCAAAAATAATTTACCTTTGTGTTTCTGGTTCAGTCCTAGGAAAAATTGAAAATACAGTTTTCATTTTGATTGTGCTCCATAATCAGGCTGTAACCCCCAATATTTTAGCATTAATTGCCAATTTATTTTACCTATCTTTTTCAACAAAAGCTGATTTATATTCAACTTTTTTCACTCTTATCCCAAAATGATTATTTTGCGCAAAAAAAGAGACGATCAATCGCTGATTGTCTCTTAATAACCGACATAATATGAGTTTGGATAATAATAGCCGTAAATCTCCATCGGATTTTCAAAGCATGGTGCGCTGTTTTTCAAATAGCAGGCACTGCTGATCTTATACGGCAACCCGAAAGTATTATCGTACAACTGGAAATTTCTGATAATCTGTTCAGGACTTGTTGAAGAAGTATTTCCTAAATAAGTTATCGCCAAATGCAGATGCGGACCGGTTGAGCTTCCACTGTTACCCGTTGTACCGATTACACTTGTTCCCTGATATACCACATCACCAATGCTGACATTAACATCTTTCAAATGGTCGCATTGGATAAAGTAATACTCGTCACCAATTAATACAAAGTAGAAGACATAATTACCTCTACCCCAGTTACAGGTGTTGCCGATATAACCACCATTATAGGCACAACCGGTACCGGTATCGATAACAACCCCATTAGCTACTGCATAGACGCTTGTACCGATATTTACCGCAAGGTCAATAGCAGCATGGAAACCGCCGCTGGCATAATAGTAACAGCCGGTCGATACCCAGAAACTGGTATTTCTAAAGAATTGGCCAAATCCTTTTGACGCATATAAAGAATTGATAGCCTGATTAATCAGATCTATTTTCTCCTCTAACTCTGAATAATCCTTCTGCAGCTGATTCATTTGTTCCAAGAATTCAGCTTCCTGTTTCTGATATTCTTCGATTAACTGCTCAGTAATTGCTTTTAACGACTGCAAACCTGCCTTGCTGTTTTCCAACTGTGCTTGCTGGTCTGCTAGATTGTCTTTTTGGATTTGTAATTCTTTTAAATCTTCTTCCAACAGTTGCTTTTCCTGCTGCATCTGGTTGATCTTATCTAAATCATAATTGGTAATTTCACTGACAGCCGAAATTCTTCTTAATAAATCAATAAACGAATTAGCCCCCATAATGAACTTGATGTAACTGTTTGTAGCCACATTAGTCTGACTGGCTGCCATTCTTTCCTTTATCGAGTTATTTAATGTATCAATCTTTAACTGTCTTTCCTCAATTTGAAGATTTAAAGTTGTGATATTTTCTTCTATTACTACAATAGATGACTGAATTGATTCAATCTGCTGATTAATCAGGCTAATCTGCGTATTATACATTTCAATCTTTTGACCTTCTTGCATAATATTTGCCTTCATTTGTTCAAGATTGTTTTTAGCCTCCTCTAAGAGCTCTTTAAGCTCTTGCTGCCTTCTTTGCTCGTATTCTTTAAATCTGATGCAGACTTCTTTTTCAGCATCGGTCAAATTGGTTTTTGTTGTACACAATTCACAATAATAATCATAATTATTCTCAAAATCTTCATCCTCAGCTTTTACGGAAGATGCAAACAGTTTTGGATCCAAACTGAATGTCGCAACGATTAAGATTGAGAAAATGATCAACAATGCTTTTTTCATCGTTTATACCTTAAATAAATGGTAGCAGAAATATATGATCCAATTATACCGACTACCATACCGACAACCAAAACAAGCCCGCTGACCCACAACGTCAATGGGAAAACATCAACCAGCTTCAAAATTCCGGAAACCAGCTGACCGTTAAGTGAAGTATAAATATAGTAATAACCGAAAATAGTTAAGAGAATCGGAATGACAGCCCCAAGAACACCGATGAACATGCCCTCTAAAACCAAAGGGGCTCTGATATATCCGTTAGTTGCTCCAACCAATCGCATTATTCCGATTTCCTCTTTTCGAGAATTAATAGTAATCTTAATGGTGTTATAAATCAAAAAGATCGCAAGTATTCCTAGAGCCAAAACCAAAATTGCTCCGACTTCTCTAATTCCGTTTAGTAGCTTGACGAAATCTTCAACAGTTGCTCCGCCAAAATCAACCGACTGAATACCGTCAACAGTTGAAATTTGAGCCGAAACTTCTGCTAAAGAGTAGCCGTTTGCTACCTTGATGATAAATACACGAGACAATGGATTATCCTGCCGATAAATTTCATAGATTTCACCGGCTTCACCGTAAGCGGCAATAAATCTATCCAATTCATTATCAGCATCCGAATACTCTATCGTTTCAACCCCGGAAATTCTGCCTATTTTATTTTGCATTGAAGAAATATCTTCATCTAACACTTCCTGTTCAATCTTTACATACAATTGAATATCATCTTCAACAGCGTATGTAATCTGGGAAATGTTAACTATTAACAGGGAAAGAACACTGACTAACACCAATGTAATCATTACCGCATTTGCGGTAGAAATAACCATCGCAACGTGGTGGGTAATCCCCCAAAATGCTTCTCTAAAAGCTCGACCGATTTTTCTAAACATGAATGTAGCCTCCCGAAGCATTATCTGATACTATCCTTCCGTTATCTAACAGAATTGTTCTTTTTCGATAATTATCAACCAGCGCTTCATCATGAGTAACAACTATTACCGTCGTACCGCCGTCATTAATTTTCTCCAGCAATTCAATTATTTCTTTTGAATGTCTCGGATCTAAATTTCCCGTAGGTTCATCACAAATCAATAAACCCGGCTTGTTGGCGATTGCTCGGCCGATTACAACTCTTTGCTGCTGACCTCCGGATAATTGGGTTGGATAGTTACGTATCTCGTTATCCAAATCAATGATATGCAATACTTCTCTTACTCTCTTGCTGACTTCTTTTTTTGTCATATCCGTTATTTCAAGAGCAAAAGCAATATTGCCAAATACTGTCTTATTTTTTAACAATTGATAATCCTGAAAAACTACCCCGATTTTTCGACGATATAATGGGACCTTAGAAAAACGCAATCGTCCGACATTTGTACCGTTGACAATTACTTTTCCTTTTGTCGGTACTTCTTCTCCATCAAGCAATTTGATTAATGTGCTTTTCCCCGATCCTGTTTCACCTATAAAGTAAACAAATTCTCCATCCTCGATATCTAAGGAAATATTATTTAGAGCATTTGTACCGTTTTTATATACTTTTGAAACATTTTCCAAATGGATCATCGTACTATCCCTCCTGTCTTTTTTATCTTACAACATTTTTTCATTAAAAACAAACTAGACACGGTATTCATAAGTAAATCCTTCGCCTTTGATTTCCTTGGCATCAGAAATAATGACGAAAGCATGACTGTCAATTTTCTCTAATTCCTTTTCCAATAGACGATACTGATTTTTCTCAATAACGGTTAGAATAACATCTTTTTCTTCATTAGTATAGCCGCCTCTTGCCTTGATAATGGTTGTTCCTCTGCTGAGCTCATCATGAATGTAGTTACAGATTTCTTCCTTACATTCCGAGATAATAAACAATGATACAGCTGACTGATTCTTCGGAATGATAAATTTATTGATAATCGCATTACAAGTATAAATAAAGACAATTCCCAGCAATACTTTTTCGACACTGAAAGCCACCACACCAAGCAAGGCTATTACCCCATCCAAAAAGAACAGTACATAGCCAACCGGGATATTTAATAATTTGCTGATGATGATTGCCGGGATATCCGTTCCGCCGGTCGAAGCATCTTCCCTCAATACAATACATAAACCAAAACCGGCTAATGCCCCTCCGGCAACTGCCATCAGTATCGGATCAGCCTCAATGTAGATATCAAGCGGTGAAAGTAATGTGATAAACAGAGGATAGACAATACTGCTTAATAAGGTTTTCATCGAAAATTCCTTGCCTAAAAAGATTAGGCCGAGTAAGAAACAGGCAATGATTAAAATATCTAAGGTTATCGTCAAATTTACATTAAATAATTTGTTGAAAATCAAGGCTAATCCAGCGCACCCGCCCGATAAAACATCATAAGGCAAAACCACCAGCTTTACACATAAAGCGTAAATAAAATTGCCCACAATTACTTTAAAATAACTTCCCCATCTAATCTTCTTCATAACTTCGTCCTTTCTACCAGCTTGTTATGTTGCTGCCGCCAAAACCGCTGTCTATATCAGCTTTATCGATTTGACAGTTAACATTGCTGGCATTACTACCAGATAATATATCGTCACTGATTACAGAATCATTTATAGCCGTTATCGTCAACAATAAGGCCGTCAGATAACTGTATTCATTAATTTTTGACTTTTCCATTTCAAAGCAATCATTTTCCATTATATCCTGATCAAGATATAAACCATTAAAGCTTTCCGTTAATCCAAAAGCATAACTATAAGGCAATAAAGCAAAATACAATTCACTGTCTTTTTTATCAAACTCGCCTGTGGTAATTGCTTGTTTAATATTTATTATCGTTTGATAATGCTGATAATATGCCTTATTTCTTCTTCGCATTGCCATCGTGATAATAATTGACAACAACTGTAAGCCAAAGATAATAACCTCATAAACCATTTGAAGTTTAACCGGTCTTAAAACATACCAAACAAAGACAGCGTTTGCCAACAGTAAAAGCGCCAATCCCGCATAACAAACAAGCTGCTTTACTTTTGAAAATAACAGTCTTTTTCGATAAACAGTACAGCTTAGATAACAGATTGTTGTCAACCCAACAAATTCAATTAAAAGAATAATCAGCGTATTCTTCAACAGATAACAATACCGATAATAAATGAAAGAAACAAATATTCCACTGATCAAAAAATTGATAAATATCATTATAGATTGAATTATAACCGAAGAATTATCCGACAGTTTACGCTTGCTTTTAGCGTATGCTTTATTAGTATCTTCGATTAACTTCGTTACAGTCTGAGCCAGTTTATTCTTTATCTGACTTAATTTGACCTCATCGCCTTTTTCAAACAGAGTTTTGAAAAGAATTTTTTGATAGCGATAACTGTTCTCATTTAGCGATTTAAGTTTAACCAGTTGAACCTCATCAGCCAAGTCAACAATTTTCAAATATCCTTTATTACCCCAATATAAAATCAAAGAAATCAAATCTTTTTCATTCATTTCCTCATCTATTAATAATCCAGCCAGACTACTGTCCAAATCAGTATTGAGATCAAGTTTTCCGTCAGCTGTTATTTTCTTATCTTTTCCTTTAAGCAAATAAACAAACAAACCAAATAAAACGAAACAGAAAGCTGCCAAACAGATTTTTAACGCTAAAGCATTAAAGTCCTCAAAAGCAAAATAGTCCGTCCCTAATACCACCTGTAAAGTGATTCCTTCATTTTCCCGGATTATTCCATTATAGTAACCGATTAAGGTATTTCCTTCCCTTAGTAATTCCAGCCCGTTACCAGCAGAAACCGGATAAGCAACTCTGATGGCCTCGTCTGAAAAATCTTTCGGAAACTGAATTGTAAAACTACAGCTTTCGGTAGTTGAAGACCAGCCGGAAGTTATAATGTTCAAAAAGACCATTTGTAAACCATTCAAGTCTAAATCTCTTGTTACCATCGTATAGGAATACAGATATATTTCCTGCTGATTGGCGTAACTGTCCTCACTGCCAAAAACAATTTGAACACCATTATCTAAATACTGTAATTGACTGGTTTGATTGGATAAGACCTTAACATTTGTTATCGGAAAATAGTATTGACGGAAATAGGTTTCGCCATTAATCTGCCAATTCTTTTGATAGGTAGTCGGCAAGTTGATAATGATGCCGTGTTTCTTCTGATTGAAAGTCACTATTACGGTTTCCACAATATCAATGGTTCCATCTTCGTTAACAACTGCCTGATAATCGTGTTGATTTACAGTATAGACATCCTCGGCCGAGACAAAAGAAAAAAATGATAAGAAGATGACCAATAAAGCTACTACTTTAATCACTTTTTTCATTTTTCATTGACCTCGTAAATATTATATCTTATTTACTATTTCATTTTGTATTTTATTTAGAATCTGTTTCGTATTTTTTTATTATCTGTTCGACCGTTTTTCCTTTCACCAGCAAATCCACCAGTTTATCCAAACAGCGCACTCTTCTCATTTGAATATCATCAATTGTTTCAATTCTCACATTACAGATTGTCCCGCTAATGTTTTCACTGCATTGATTAAAACTGCCACATTCCTGAAAAAACTGCCCATAGCTTATTGAACTTTCCATCATTTGCTTTAGCTGTTCAAGCGAGTAACCGGTTAACCAGCCTGTCAGTTTATAAACGTCCTCAGCACTTTTTCCTTTTCTTTCGGCTTTATCCAGTAAAAGCTGAAATACCGTCGCAAATGGCATATCCAAAACTTTATTGCTCATCAAAACTCCTTGAAATCGCATCCTTGATTTTCCCCTGATATAAACATTTGATACCATCAATCTTCAGAAAATCAGCAGGATGATATAGGTTTGGTTTTTTCTTAATATCTATATCAGCCATCTGTAAAGCAGTAGCGACAAATTCCGAACAAAAATAATGATCTTTTCTCGGTTTATCGATCTTAAAATTACAGTACAGTAAACCTATCACATTGAACGGCAATCTTTTTGCGACGCTTTCCTCAACAAAAGTTTTACATTTCTCAAATTGTTCTTCACTGACATCTAAATAATATAATCCAAATTTACAGTTCGGGTAATATTTATAAAACCCTGCCTGTAACGGTTCTTGTTTTAAATGACCGGGAGCCGGCAATAAGGCGTAATCTCTTCCGGCCGAATACATTGGCTGAATAGTATTTGTAAAACTGATTGAAGAATGAGTATAAGGTTCCTTGGTAATTGCACTGATTGTTTTAGAGAGTATAGTCGGTGACTTTGTTAAGATAATATAAATTCGTTTCACTTGATAATTGTCCTTTCCCTAATTATTCTACCATTTATTTTCTACAAAATAGTGGTTATTTGGTATAATTATAGACGAGGAAATTTCATTATGAAAAAAGGTTTATTTTTATCTATCGAAGGATGTGACGGTTCCGGTAAGACCACTGCCTGCACTGCTGTAATCGAAAGATTGAAACAGGAAGGCTATGATGTTATTTATTCAAGAGAACCGGGCGGCAGTGACATCGCCGAACAAATCAGAAGAGTTATTTTAGATGTCAATAATACAGCCATGGACAGCAGAACCGAAGCCTTGTTATACGCTGCCAGCCGCCGCCAGCATTTAGTAGAAAAGATTATTCCGGCATTAAATGATGGAAAAATCATTATTTGCGATCGTTTTATCGACTCCTCTTTAGCCTATCAAGGCTATGCCAGAGGAATCGGAATCGAAGAAGTCTTAAAAATAAATCAGTTCTCAATTGAAGGCTATTTCCCCGACTTAACAATTTATTATGATATAGATGCTCAAACCGGATTAAATCGTATTTCGGGTCGTAACAATCTTGATCGCCTTGATGTTGAAAGCTTAAATTTCCATAAGCAAGTTCATCGTGGCTATGAAATAGTTTGCCAGCTATTTCCGGATCGAATTAAAGTTATTGATGCTTCGCTTTCTAAAGAAGAAGTCAGTCAACAAACTTATCAGCTAATCAAGGAAAAAATATTGTCTTATGAAGCTAGATGAATTCCGCCAACAACAACCGGTTGTCTTTAAAACCCTGCAAAATGGTCTTTTGCACCAGCGGTTGTCACACTGTTACTTATTTTCGGCATTAGACAATATTGATTTACTGTCTTATGGCTTGTTTTTCGCTCAAAGTATTCTTTGCGATCAGCCGGTTGAAGGCTTTGCCTGTCAGAAATGCAACGTTTGCCAAAGAGTGCTCAACAATAACTATGGCGACCTGGTTGTAATAAACGGCAAGGAAAGCAGCATCAAAATCAGTGAAATTGAGCAGTTACAAAAACAGTTCGATAAAACCGCCTTGGAACAAAAGGGAGTCAAAGTTTTTATTATCAACGATTGCGAAAAGCTGACAGCTAAAGCAGCGAACAGTTTATTGAAGTTTATTGAAGAACCAACCGGAGATACAATCGGGATCTTTTTAACCCATTCCATTGAATCGGTAATCCCGACCATCGTTTCCAGATGTCAAAATATCAATTTCAAACCTGTAAGCAAAGATTATCTTTATGACTTTTTAGGTCAAGGAAACTATCGGGAAGCAATCTGCCATCTTTCAAGCAATCTATCTTCCCTTACCAGTGAAGCGCAAGAGATTGCTGATGACGAATATTTCAGTAAAGCATTGACGCTTTTTGAAAATTTCATTGCCTATTATCTTGAGGATGATCTTCAGGCAATCGTCTATCTGCAAAGTGAATTCTCTAAAATTAAAAAAACTGACGATAAGTCATTTAAAAAATGCTTGAATTATTTTCTCGATATTGCCTCTCTGTTCTGTCAGGATTTAATCAGCAATTACCAAGGCAAAGACCCGGACTACCAATTTTACCTAGCCAAAGCGGCTGGCAAAAACATCAACGGTAAAGATTTACTGAATATTTTTTCCCAGTGCAAGGACAGTTTGAACAAAAATTGTAATGGTTTATTGGTCATTGATCGTATGTTATATTTATTATATGAGGTTATATTATGAGTGAAGAAATTATTGAAGAAGTACAAAAACCACAATCGTTTAAGCATTGTGTTTCCGTAAAATTCAGAGGTACCAAGAAAGCTTATTCTTTTGGCACTGATGACGAAACATTAAAATACGGTGATAAAGTTGTTGTAGAAACCATTCGAGGGATTGAATTAGGTGAGTTAATCAGTGAATTAAGAGATCCGTCTTCTTTCACATTACAAACACCCCTGAAACCAATCCTTAGAAAAGCTACCGACCAGGATCTTCAGCAAAACGAAAACAACTTAGCCGAAACAGCTTCTTTACTGCAGAGATGCCAAAGCTGTATTGATGAGTTAGCTTTAGATATGAATTTGATTTCAGCGGAGTATACTCTGGATAGAACCAAGGTTATTTTCTCCTATGTATCTGAAAATCGAGTTGATTTCCGTGAACTGTTAAAACTTTTGGCCGCCACTTTTAAGTGTCGAATTGAGTTACGCCAGATTGGCCCAAGAGATAAGGCTAAAATCGTGGGCGGATTGGGTTGTTGCGGTATGGAAACCTGCTGTTCAAGATTTTTCGATGATTTTGACATTGTTTCTATCAATATGGCTAAAAACCAGCTTTTAGCTTTAAATACAGCCAAATTATCGGGACAATGCGGCAAATTAATGTGCTGTTTAAAATTCGAGGATGATATTTATAAAGAACTCAGAGAAGGGCTGCCAAAGCTCAATTCGGTTGTTTATTACGAAAACGAAAAATACCGCATTACTTCGATGAATATTTTGAATAATTCCGTCCATTTATCAAATAAGGAAAATGCCGTCGATATTTCCATCGATGAACTTAAACAGCTTTTAGCCAAAGCAAAAGAGCCACAGCAAAATTAAGCGCTGTGGTTTTTTATTGCCATAAATCACTGATAAAATATAACAACGCAAAAGCGGTATATACCGATAAATAGTTGTCCTTATGGTCTTTTCTTTTACCCAAAAGCTCTATAGCCTGATTTTTATCCAGTAAACAATGGCCTTGAAAACACTCGCTTTCTTCACAGTTTTCTTGCGTAAAACCGTCATCACTGTCAACATAACAAACTACCATCGCATTGCTTTCATCACTCATCCCCGGTGAAGAGAATAATAAGGGACTGATCATTTTAATTTCGGTAGCTCTCAACCCGGTTTCCTCAAACAGCTCCCGTTACGCACTTTGTATTATGTCTTCATCGCTTTCAACCAACCCCGCTACAACCGAAACTGTACTTTGACCGATAGGATAACGATATTCATAATTAAGCAATAGTTTTTCTCGATTAACAATTACCACACAGCCCACCCCATCCGGATTAACCGTCAATAACTCAGCTGAATTTTTATGGATAATCAAGTTATTCCGGTCCCTTCGGGAAGCAAAATAATAGTGGTTTTCTTTTTGATAATTATTATCATACATTTTCAGAAATTTGTTGTCGGATAGACAGGTAGTGGTTTTGTTGATTAATGCTTTTTCCATATTTCTTCCTTTTCTATTTGTTTTATGCCATCATAAGTCAAAAGGTAAACATCATCAATTACTTCGTCGATAAATTTTCGATCATGTGATACTGAAATGATTGTCCCATTAAATTGCCTTAACACTTTTCTTATAACCGGATTTGACAAAGGGCTGACATTTCTGGTTGGTTCATCTAATAAAAGAACATCGCACTTATCAATCACCAGTTTTGTCAAAATGAGTTTGGCTTTGGAACCGTTAGACAAATCACTGATTAATCCGTTGGATTCATCCCCTGTAAACTTCATATTACCCAAATATAATCTTGCTTGAGTAATATCCTGTTTTTTACCGCTGGAAGCAAGATAGTCCGTAACTAACTTGTAGTCTGATAAGACATCGTCATAATTCTGTGACATATAACCCGACTTTAGATCTTTTCGTTTGCTTAATATTTGATTTATTTCTTTCAAAAGAGTTGTTTTACCGATCCCGTTTTCTCCGATAATGCAAATATGACGGTTTCCTTTTACCAATAATTCAATGTTTTCGGCTAATTTGTGATCGGCGATTGTTAACTCATCGATATGAAGATCAAGAATTATCTTATTGGCTGGGATATCAACCTGAGTAAAGATAAAATTAATGCTTTCCTCAACATCAGCTTTATGGGTTAACTCTTTTTCATCCATTTTTCTTTGTTGGGCTTTCAGATTCTTCATTTTCTTTTTTAACAATTGGGCAGTATGCGGATCGCCTCTTGAAACCGTGCGTAACCCGTATTCAACTTTGTTAGTTATTTGGCTTAGTTTCTGTTGCTGTTTTTCAAATTGGCGCTTTTCACTAACCGCCAGCTGATTCTGCTTATTGATTTTCTTGATTCGCTCATTTACATAATCAAGATAACCGGTTACTTCATAGCTGTGCTGACAATCGCTTTTTTTCTTTATTTGTTGTAAATGCAATATTTTATTGGCTGTATTCTCCAGTAAGGTTTCATCGTGAGAAACAAACATAATTGGTTTATCCACCGAATTGATAAAATCCTCTAACCATTGTAAACTCTTTAAATCCAAATCGTTGGTCGGTTCATCCAGCAACAAGATATCTCTATCTTCTAATAGCAGCTTTAATAAAGCCAGCTTGATTTTCTGACCGCCTGACAAATCTCCCATTTTCAATGGCAGTAAATCAGAACTGATATTCAATTGAGCGCAATAACGATAATACATTGTTGTATTTTGATAAATATCATCAGCGTTAAACAGGTAATCATTTACAGTTTTAGCCAAATCTTCATCACTGATGCTTTGCGGTAAATAACCGATAGTGTTTCCCTTGTAATTGATATTTCCCTCAACACTGCCATAATCAAAACATCCGGCCAACACTTTAAGTAAGCTGGATTTTCCGTTACCTTCTTCACCGATTATCGCCAGTTTATCATTTTTATTAAGAGAAAGAGATAAGTTTTTCACAAGAAAACGCTGATTAACCATTATTGAAAGATTATTAATTTCTAACATATTATGCCTCCTGTTTATTTATTGGCATAATTATCAAGTTTATGCCGACTTTTCTTATGCTTTCTTCATTCTCTCACTTCTCCTTTTCTATATCTTACCATAAAAAAAGAGGAATTTTACTCGCCCTCCTCATTTTCTTTTATAAATTGCTTTTTAAGCTTTTCTGTCATATCGTGATAATAATCAGCTTTTTGTTTATCCCCTTTATGCTCATACATCAAAGCTACCAGATATGAATTAAAGACTTTATATTCTTTTGGACAATTATCCAAATTCTTTTCTAATTCATCTAAATACTTGTATCCCTTATTAACAAAAACATCATAAGTGATATCGGCACTTTTCTTTAAGCTTTCATTTTTTAAAGTCATCGCCAATTCATAGATTTTTTTAGCCCTGTCAACATCGTCCATTGTCACATAGTAATTAAGCGCCTTGATATAAACATCTTCCTTTTGTTTCTCGGTCATTTTCATCCCCGTCAACAAATCAATTTGTTTATCGATTGCCTGACTGTCTTCTTTTATCAAGGCGATATTTAATCTGATGTATTCCAGATTAAAAGGCATAAATAAATACTTTACTACTGATTTATTTAACAATTCTTCCAATTGCTCAAACTGACCGTTTTTAAAAAGCTCAACAAACTGATTCTGATATTTGTTGCGCATCATATTCGGTATAATGGCACTGGCTAAGGCCATTACTACTACAATAATAACAAGAATATATTTTTCCATATTTCTACCTACCCACCATTATAATAGCACAAAAACACCCCCGGCTAAACAAGAAACTGTTACGACTGTATCATAACGCTACATAGCTGCCAAAACTGTCTTTGAGCAAAAAATGTTTTAGTAATTCAGCTTTTTGGTTGATATATAATATAAGTGGTGATTATATGAAAGAAAAACTCAACGTATGTTTACTTAACGACTCTTTCCCTCCGCTGATTGACGGTGTAGCCAATGCGGTAGTCAATTATGGCGAAATAATTCAAGACAAATACGGCAATGCGATTGTTGCCACCCCTGAATATCCTGATGTTGATGACAGTCAGTTTTCTTTTTCAGTTAAACGTTACAGCAGCATTGATACCACCAAGCTGGTCGGCTATCGTGCCGGTCTGCCTTTTGAATTTCGCTTTATCAACCAATTTTCTAAAGATAATGTTGATATCCTACATTCCCATTGCCCGATTGCTTCGACTTTTTTAGCCCGTATCATTCGGGATAAAATTCAAGTCCCTCTCATCTTCACTTACCATACCAAATTCGATATCGATATTAAAAATGCCATTGATAATAAATTCATTCAAGAAGCGGCTATAAAACTGCTGGTTGAAAATATCGAAGCCTGTGATGAAATCTGGACTGTTTCTAAAGGGGCAGGAGAAAATTTAAAATCTTTAGGTTTTAAAGGGGAATGTATTGTAATGGAAAACGGGGTTGACTTTAGTAAAGGAAAGTCCACTGAAAAAGAAATTGCGGCTGTCAGGAAACAGTATAATTTGCCTAATGATAAAGTCATTTATCTGTTTGTCGGCAGATTAATGTGGTATAAGGGTATCAAGATAATTATTGACGCCTTGAAAATCAAGAAGCAGCACAACCAACCGTTTGTTATGTTATTTGTCGGTAAAGGCAGCGATCAGCAGGAAATAATGGATTATGTCAAACAATGTCAATTAACCGACGAATGTATCTTTACTGGAGCCATATCCGATCGGGATCAGCTAAAAGCTATCTTTTCTGCCTGCGATTTGTTCCTTTTCCCTTCTACCTTTGATACCAATGGTATTGTGGTCAGGGAAGCGGCAGCAGCACAGCTGGCAACCGTGTTAATTAAAGACAGCTGTGCCAGTGAAGGAACTGTTGACCGAAAAAACATTATTCAAATTGAAGAAAATGCTGCTAGTTTAGCTGAAATTCTGCTCAACTACAACAAAGATTATTTCCACAAAATTGGGGTAAATGCCAGCAACCAGCTTTATATATCCTGGCAACAATCAGTCGCTAATGCGGTTGAAAGATATCAATATGTACTGGAAAAATACAATTACCAGAAAAAATCCTTTGTTGAAATGGATATGCAAGATGGAATGTTTGCTTTATGGGCTCAATTATCCAACGGAATTGAAAAAGCTCGAAATAACCGCTTAAAAATTGAGGAAGAATTCAAAGAAATTCGCAAAATATTTAAAGACAGATGATAAATAATTCTTCATCTGTCTTTTTTTACAAATAAAAAGGAATATTTCTTCTATTAACGTCGATATGATTATTTACTGGAGGTAAGAAAAATAGAAAGTAATCATGTCAATATCAATATAAAAATATTCGTTCGAATTAGAAAGGTAACTAACTCATTTATATTATAAGTAAATATAGTACCCTTGACAATAATCTTTTGAAAAAAGGAGCTGTAAAAAAATAAACAACTCAAACAAATACAAAATAAAACCCT
>JBJFHD010000038.1:0-4516 GCA_051893335.1 Erysipelotrichaceae bacterium
ATGAAAAACGGCGTGACCGCTTTCGTCACGCCGTTTTAACTGTCTTATGAACACCCTTCCTTTGAGAGGTTACTTGTAAAACAGTAAAAGGATAGCCGCTTTCGGGACATCATTTTATATTTGACAATAAACCGGAATTCTACTCCACTTCCATACCATAGAAAAAATAGTCCAATGTCATCACCAGCCTATGATCCTCATATAGCTTTCTAATTTCGGAAACCGTCATCCATTTACAGTCTGATACTTCATCTGTTGTTGCATCGTCCAAACAAGTTACCATTGTATTCAAAAAACCGAAAATGAAGATTTACTATTGAAACAAATATCTGCCCCTTAATGGCGATTTTCTACACTAAAACACAATTATTACCTAAACAGGTACAAATCATAATTATCGGCAATTAAAAATAAAAATAGTATATCAAAAATATCCTTTCTCCAAAGAACTGTAAACAGGATTTGGTCTATGAGATTTCTCTTCAATCCTTTTTCTTACTATACCTCCATCACATTATCAGTCCATAATTCACACTGAGTCATAACAGTTTGGACTGCATCCTCCATACCTTCAGGCGGATATTTGTGTTTTCTTAATAACTTCTTTATTAACATACGCATTTTCGCCCGAGCTGACTCTCGTTTTTGCCAATCTACCGTTTTATTCCTTCTCAAAGTATCAGCGAGTTCCTTTGTAATGGAAATCAATTCTTCATTTTCGTAAAAGTCTTTGATAGCTTGCGGTTTTGTTAATGCATCATAGAAAGCCAGTTCATCGGCAGTCAATCCGAGTTTTTTCCCTTCTTTTTGTGCATCAGAAATTTGTTTAGCCAATTTCAACATTTCTTCAATGACCTGTTCATTTGTAAGCATACCATTTAGATATGCATTAAGGGAACGCTGCATTATTTCACTGAATTTTTCTGACTTAACCACATTTGTTTTTCGGTAAACCGATACTTGTTCCGAAATTAATTTTTTCAAGATTTCAACAGCGAGATTTTTCTCTTTCATCTTGGCAACTTCCATCAAAAACTTCGGGTCAAATAAAGAAAATTCTTCATTAATATCTGAAAATAAATTAATTACTCCATCACTTTTTATGCTTTGTTTTAATAATTCATTAATTCGAGCGTTTATTTCAGGTAGTGATATTTTCTTATCTCCCCCTGTATTAGTAAGCCTTATAACCATTACACGAATTGACTCAAAGAAAGCCGCTTCAAATCTGTCGTTCTCCTCAACTAACGAAGAACATAAAGACAATGCTTGGTGCAACATAAGTGCTTCTTTTACAAATGAATCTTTATCATCTATTTTTTCCCTATCCATAATAAAGTTTACTGCCCCACTGATAGTCTTTGCCCTTTCAAGGTCAGTTCCAGATTTAAACTTGGAGTAATCATAACCGTGGAATTTATCACGACAAACAGATAACTTTTCCAAAAATTTCGGATAAGCAACTTTAGAAATATCAGTATCTCCATATTTTTTCTTATCACGAGCTGTATAATCATTCATTGCCTGTTTTAACGCCGTAGCAATTCCAATATAGTCAACAATAAGGCCGCCTTCTTTATCTTTAAATACACGATTTACTCTAGCAATCGCTTGCATTAGATTGTGACCAGCCATCGGTTTATAAACATACATTGTTGCTAGTGAAGGCACATCAAAACCGGTAAGCCACATATCAACAACAATTGCTATTTTCAAAGGGCTGTTGTTATCTTTGAATTTTCTCGCAAGTTCGTTTTTATAGTTCTTATTTCCAATTATTTGCCTCCATTGTTCAGGGTCATTATTGCCGGAAGTCATTACTACCGCAACTTTCTCTGTCCAAGAAGGGCGAAGTTCCAAAATTCTTTTATATATTTTCATCGCAATAGGACGAGAGTAAGCCACAACCAATGCTTTTCCTGTTAATAGATGTTCTCTATTATTCTCATAATGATCTAATATGTCATTAACCAATGAATTGATTGTACTGTCATTTCCTAAAACTGCTTCTAATTGACCAAGCTCTCGTTTACTTTTTTCGATAACTTCCTCATCCGCATTTGAAGCCATAATATCATATTCGGTATCTATTAGTTTCAAAGTTGTTTCATCCAAATTAAGTTTAATAACTCGACTTTCATAATAAACTGGACGAGTTGCTCCATCTTCAACTGCTTGAGTCATATCATATATATCTATATAATCTCCAAACACTTCTCTTGTACTTCGATCTTTAGCTGATATAGGGGTACCGGTAAAACCAATATATGTAGCATTAGGCAAAGAATTACGAATAACTCGAGCTGTACCAATCACTCTTTTTGCGATTTCTTCGCCTTTTTCATTTTTTGTGATTTTAATTCTTTCAGCTAATCCATATTGACCTCTATGGGCTTCATCAGCCATAACAACAATATTGCTACGATCAGAAAGCGTGTCAAATGACTCCTCAAATTTCTGCATTGTAGTAAAGATTATCCCGTTCGCTTTTCTTCCAGAAAGTAAAGACTTTAAATGTTCTCTGCTTTCGGCGTGCATAGGAACCTGTCTTAAAAAGTCTTTGCACTTAGCAAACTGGCCATACAACTGGTCATCTAAATCGTTTCGGTCGGTTAATACTACTATTGTTGGACTATCTAATGCTTCTTGTAACAAATGAGCATAGAAAACCATAGAAAGCGATTTGCCGCTTCCCTGCGTATGCCAAAATACCCCGGCTTTACCATCTGTAACTGTTGCACGTTTTGTAGACTCAATAGCTTTATTGACCGCAAAATATTGGTGATATCCTGCTAATATTTTATAGATGTTTACTCCTTCATTTGAAAAACAGATAAAGTTTTTAATAATATCCAACAATCTTCTCTTTTGAAACATTCCTTCAAAGAATGTATCAAACTGAGCATATTTAGTATTTTCATAACTTCCGTCTTTTGTTTTCCACTCCATAAACCGATCTTCATCTGAAGTAATTGTTCCGGCTTTAGTAGTTAACTGATCGCTCATCACACAAATAGCATTGTAAATGAACATAGAAGGTATTTCCTGCATATAATTACGAAGCTGTCTATACGCATCGGACACATCGGTTTCTTCACGGGACGGGGATTTTAATTCCACTAATACGATAGGCAAACCATTCAAAAACAGTATAACATCAGGCCGTTTATTACTGTTTTCAATAAAAGTCCACTGATTAGCTATAATAAATGAATTATTATCAGGATTTTTATAGTCAACAAGATAGACGATTGAAGAACGTTCCTGACCATCAATGAAATATTTAACAGGTATTCCGTTTTGAAGATATTCCATAAATGCAGCATTTTTTTGAACAAGTTCTCCATTTTCAAAGTTTTTTAATTTATATAATGCATCTCCAATGGCATCATTAGGTAAGCCTTTATTTAGGCGGAGTAAAGACTCCAAAAGAACTTCTTCATACAAAGGGCTGTAAAAATCACGCTCTATATCAGGGCCATATACATATTCATATCCTAAATCATTTCTAAACAACTCAATAATTGAGTTTTCATATTCTGCTTCTGAATACAACGCTGACATAATTATCCCCTCCTTACTATTAATTATATACCAAATCTCAACACATTATGTCGCCCACTAATTGACATCTTGAAATAAACAATAATTTAGAGCAGCAAGCTCAGGCAATCTTCGTAAATGAGTTTTTATCATTACAGTCATTGCCTGATGGTTGGAAAAAGGCAAGCCTTATAGACATTGCAGACTATCTTAACGGTCTTGCTATGCAAAAATACCGTCCATCTGCTGACGAGATAGGTATTCCCGTCTTAAAAATCAAAGAGCTTCGCCAAGGTTGTTGTGATGATAACAGTGAGCTTTGTTCTCCAAGCATTAAAAGTGACTATATCATTCACGATGGCGATGTAATCTTTTCTTGGTCAGGTAGTCTGCTGGTGGACTTTTGGTGTGGCGGTGTTTGTGGTTTGAACCAACATCTGTTTAAGGTATCATCAATCAAGTATGATAAGTGGTTTTATTATGCTTGGACAAAGCACCACCTTGACCGCTTTATAGCCGTTGCTGCTGATAAAGCTACAACAATGGGTCACATCAAACGTGATGAACTTGCAAAAGCAGAGGTGCTCATACCTAATGAAGCGGACTACAAACGAATCGGAGCATTGCTTCAGCCAATTTATGACTTGATTATCTCAAATCGAATAGAGAACAAGAAACTTGCTGAAACAAGAGATTCGCTACTTCCCAAACTTATGAGTGGTGAAATTGATATGTCGGAGGTGGATTATGAATAAGAAAGACCTCTCAATACCGTTTAATGCACCACTTAATCCACAAGATACCGAACTGCAAACCTACGGTTGTAGAGCAAACAATCCAGATATATGCGGGAACAACGGATTACCAAATGTCTGTGCTTTTTCCTCAGAGGATTGTATTTGTAAAAAACCGTCAAGAGCTTGGAAAAAGCAATATCACAAGCTCAAGGATTAAGCCGCTAAATTATTGTTTA
>JBJFHD010000039.1:0-20224 GCA_051893335.1 Erysipelotrichaceae bacterium
TAATGCTGAAGTCCGGTTTGGTTGGATTAGGGCAGTTTTTAATGTCGCTTTCCAAATCCAGATAAGAGAAAATTCTTGAGAATAAGGCCAGTGATCTGGTAAAGTCAACAGAAATATTTAACAGTGATTCGACTGGTCGATATAAACAGTTGATCATTGTTACCGTAGCGGTAATGGTACCAACTGTTAATGTACTATCTAAGCGAACGATTATTAAATAACCGCCTGCCAGATAGATAAGCAGCGGGCCCAAGTTGGTAAAGATTCCCATAGCTACTTTAAACCATTTGCCTGCTCTGGCTTCTTTGATTGAAAGGTCAGTGACTTCCTTGTTTACCTTTTGGAACTGTTGGTTCTTTTTTTCTTGCTGATTAAACAGCTTGACTAATAAAGAACCGCTTGGTGACAAGGTTTCGTTGATAATGTCATTTAATTCATCATTTTTGGCTTGGGACTGACTTAAATATTTCCAGCGGTTTTTACCGGCTGTTTTAGTTGGTAAAACTAACAGCGGGATAACGATAAGACCGACAATGGCTAATTGCCAGTCAATGGAGAATAAAGCGACAATTGTAGTGGCAACCGTACAGACATTGGAAATGAAATTTGTCAGGGTTTGAGAAATAACGGTCGAAACTCCTGAGATATCGGTATTCATTCTGGTAATGATTTCGCCTTGTTTTTCGCTGTTGAAGAAACTAACCGGCATTGTTTGCAGGTGGGCAAACATCTCGTTTTTCATATCAAAGACAATTTTCGCTGAAATCCAGCTGTTAATAAAGCTTTCCAATACGGCAATTACCTGAGAGAAGGTTAAAGCAAAAATGGCCAGTCCGGACAGTTTAAGCAGTAAAGCGAAGTCTTTTCCGATGATGGCGCTGTCGATAATTTTGCCGGTAATAATTGAAGGCAGCAGGCCGCAAATTGCTGAAACGATAATGATAAACAAAACCAACAACAATTGAAACCAGTAAGGCTTCAAATAACTGAATATCCTTAATAATAATTCTAGAGTGACTTTTGGTTTGTTGTTTTTTTCTTCTTCGGTTAAATAGTTTCTTGGTCCGGGTAATCTTGCCATAGTGTTACTTCCTATTATATTCACATTTACCCTCTAACAGGGCATTTGAATATCCTTTCTTTTTTAATAAATGCTTGTGTAACAATTATACACTTTTTCTTAGGCATCTTTCATGCTGGTAATTGTTGTTAGTGCTATAATTGAACTATAGATATTGCTCAAATCAAGAAAAATCTGCTGATAAAGGTCTATGCGATGTATCTGATTATCAAAGATCAACAGATTAAGTGGTATCGGAAGCTGCCGCTGTTTTTACCGGTTGCGTATTTTTTATCGCCGATTGATTTGATTCCGGATTTTATTCCCGGATTGGGAATGCTGGATGATGCGATAATTTTGCCGATACTGGTTTATCTGGCGATGATATTTGTTAATAAGGAGCAATATGAACAAAAACTGCAATATGCAACAGAGCATTATAACGATAAAATGGAAACTAAATGGACTTATTCTTTATTGATTATCCTGCTATGGGGCTTGTTGATTGGGTTACTTATTTATTGGTTAATGGTGAAATGAATAAAGCGGAATTAAAGAAACAGTGGTTAAAAGAAGAAGAGCTCGGTCATATTTTAGGCTGGGATTTTTCTCATATTAATGATCGATATACCGAAGAAACGGATTTGCCTTGGGATTATCGACAAACAATTGAAAAATATTTAAAGAAAGATGATATGTTGCTTGATTACGATACCGGCGGCGGTGAGTTTTTGCTTTCGTTAAAACATCAACCTGAACTGATTTGCGCTACCGAGGGCTATGATGTTAATGTTGAGCTGTGTTTACAACGCTTTAAGGATAGCAAAATTCAATTTAAGGCCTGTAATGATCCGGGCAACATTCCGTTTTTTGATGCTTATTTTGATGTGATTATTAACAGACACGGCGATTTTTGCTGCAAAGAGTTGTACCGTTTGTTAAAAAAGGGCGGATATTTCATTACTGAACAGGTTGGCGGGGAAAATGATTGGGATTTGATTAAAAGAGTTCTGCCTGACAGTCAGCCAGATTTTTTAGCTAACAATTTGTCGGAAGTCTCAGAAAAATTTGTTAAAGCCGGTTTTTCAATTATCGAAGGGCAGCAGGCATTTCGACCGATAGAATTTTATGATATCGGAGCATTTGTCTGGTTTGCAAAGGTACTTCCTTGGGAATTTAAAGGATTTTCAGTTGAAAAATGCTTTGACAAGTTATTGCAAATGCAAGAAGAAGTAGAAAAGAAAGGAAAGGTAACGGGGACAATCCATCGTTATTTACTGGTATGTCAAAAATGAAAAAAATATTAACAGTTTTATTGGGCTTATCTCTGTTTGGCTGCGGTAGCAAAAGCAGTTATAATCAGATCGATGGCCATACAGCACTGGAAATGATTAATCGGGAAAGCGATTATCTGATTATTGATGTCAGAACAGTTGCAGAATATCAACAATCCCATATTAAGGATGCGATAAATATCCCAAACGAAACAATTGATGAGTCAGTCGAGACGATTTTAACTGATAAAGATCAATTGTTGTTGATTTACTGTCGCTCAGGAAATCGCAGTAAGCAGGCCAGCGAAAAACTGGCTAAACTGGGCTATACAAATATCTATGAATTCGGGGCAATCAGTGATTTCCCCGGTGAAATTGTCAACGAATAGACAGCGGCATAACTCATATCGAGAGTTATGCTTTTTTATCGGGCGTAGTATTGGCTATTGTTATACACTGTTATATACTGTTATAGTCGATGAGGAGATGATCAGATGAAAATAGTAATCAGTAATAGCAGTTCGACCCCAATATATCTGCAGATTAAGAATTCTATTATTGAACAGATTTCTAATAACGAAATAAAAATGGATGAACCTTTACCATCCATCAGAACGCTGGCCAGTGAAATAAAAATAAGTGTAATGACTATCAAGAAAGCCTACCAGCTGCTTGAGCAGGAAGGCTATATCGTAACTGTTGCCGGTAAGGGCTCTTTTGTCGGCGCCAAAAGTAAAGAGCTTTCGTTAGAAAATGCGAAAAAAGAAATCGAGAACAATATTCAGAATATCGTTTCGTTGGCCAAGAAAAATGGTATTTTGAAAGAAGATATTATCGATGCGTTTAATATTTATTATGGAGAAGAAGAAAATGAACATAATTAAGGTTAGTAATGTAATAAAAACTTATCCTAATTTTACTTTAGGACAGATAGATTTATCCATTCCTTCGGGAATGATTGTCGGTCTTATCGGGGAAAACGGTGCCGGCAAGACAACTTTATTGAAACTGATATTGGATATTAGTGAGCCTGATGAAGGACAAATCACAGTTTTCGGTAAAAGCAATCAGGACATTACGATTAAAGATGATATTGGTGTTGTAATGGATAATATGTTTTTCCCGGAAATTCTTACTGTTCAAAATATTGATTCGATTAACAAAAGCAGTTATCAAAATTATGACAGCGCTTTGTTTTATCGTTATTTAAGTCAATTTAATATTGATCCAAAGCAGAAATTAAAAACCTTATCAAAAGGGAACCGTAAGAAAGTGGAGATTGCTTCAGCATTAGCCCATCATCCTAAACTGCTTATTCTTGATGAGCCAACCGGCGGTTTAGACCCGGTAGTAAGAAATGAAGTGTTGACTATTTTTCAGCATTTTGTTGAAGATGAAAACCATACCATTGTTTTCTCGACGCATATTACCTCGGATTTGGAACATATTGCCGATAAAATCATCTTTCTTGATAACGGCAAAGTTTATTTGGACGAATATCGTGACAACATCTTTGATAACTATGGCATTTTGAAGTGCGACAGCGAACAATTTGCTCAAATTGATAAGGAAGATATGGTTTCCTATCTGAAAAATCTCTACTACTATCAGGTTTTAGTTAAGGATAAGGAAAAATGTCAAAAGAAGTATCAAACGATGATTATGGATCAGATTACTCTGGAAGATTTGATGCTATTGATAATTAAAGGAGAAAAGTAAAATGTTGGGTTTATTGAAAAAGGATATGTATTTAATCTTAAATAATATAAATGCGATTATCATTTATATTTTAATGGCTCTGTTTTTCGCTATGTTTTTAGAAATGGATATCTCCTATATTCTGCCGTTTTTCTTTCTGTCGATTTATTTGTCGACCTTCAGTTATGATGAATATAATAATTTCAACGGTTTTGCCTGCACCATGGCTAAAGGGAGGGAAAATGTGGTTATTGCCAAATATTTGTTGACAATAATTACTTCATTACTGGTTAGTATTATTCCTTTATTAGTCAACCTGTTCTGGTTCAAAACCGGTCTTGAGGACAGTCTGGCGATAGTTTTTAGTTCCTTATTTGGATTATATCTGGTAGTCAGTTTAATCTATCCTTTGATGTTTCAATTTGGAGCTGAAAAGGGCAGACTGGCATTGATGGGATGTTTCTTCGCTATCGGAATAATCTGTTTTCTTGCGGTAAAGCTTTTTGATATTGATGCCGCCTCAAGTATTGACATGAATTATGTTTTAGTTATGATAGGATTAGTTGGGTTCAGTTTCATTTTGTTGACGATATCTTATCTAATCTCGAAAAAAATATATAGTAAAAAGCAGTTCTAATCACTATAATTAATATATGATTATTAGAGATGCTGAAAAGAAAGATTGCGTTCAAATCGCCGATATCTATAACTATTACATTGAAAATACTGCCATTACTTATGAATGTGATCGAGTTGACGCAGCTGAGATAGAAAAAAGAATGAGTAATGTTCAGGCCCGTTTTCCTTATTTGGTCTGCTTAAAGGATGATCTGGTTGTCGGTTATGGTTATTGTCGGCAGTATATCGATCGAAAGGCTTGCCAATACTCTGTTGAAGCATCTTTATATGTGCGAAATACTTATCAAAAGCAGGGAATCGGTAAACTGTTGTATCAGCATTTGCAGCAAAGACTTATAAAGATGGGAATTGTTAATATGTATGTCAGTATTTCCTGTTGTGAAAGGGCTGATGAATTTGTTGATGATAACAGTATTAATTTTCACCGGCATTTAGGATTTAAAACAATCGGTACTTTTAAAAGCTGTGGCTACAAGTTCAACCGCTGGTATAATCTATGCTGGATGGAAAAGACTTTGATGCGATATGACGAAATCAAAGACGAAGTGATTAATTATAATCTGATTAAGGATGAATTCGATTAAATAATTCATCCTTTTTTGTTAGAATATAAGTAGAAATAAACAGGAGATTATAATTATGACGACACAGAAACAAATAATGCAAAAGGGTAAACTGTTAGACGATAAGGGTCATCTGACGGTTTCCGGTTGGGCGAAAGACTTACTGCTGCAGTATGATAGAAGTGCCATAAAGGCCAAATCTTACCGAATAAAGGAATGGGATTATTATCTGGTTATGGCTGATGATTTCGCTTGTGCCTTTACTATTTCCGATTTATCTTATATCGGAATGATTTCGGTCAGCTTTTTAGACTTTAAAAACCTGAAAAACTATACTAAACCGATCATTACTTTACTTCCGATGGGGAAGTTGAACCTGCCTGCAACTTCCAAAACCGGTGATGTTCATTTTAAAAACAAGGACTTACAGCTGGACTTTATCAAGCAGGACAATACTCGTAGAATTATTTGTCAATATCAGAATATTGGTGAAGGAAAACCGTTTTATTGTGACATTACCTTGCTTGAAAAAGAGATGGATACTATGGTAATTGTTTCTGACTGGCAGGATAAGCCGGACCATTTCTATTATAATCAGAAAATTAACTGTCTATCAGCAAGCGGAACTGTCGATTTGGCTGGCGAGAAATATTACTTTGATCCACAAAAGCATTACGGTACATTGGACTGGGGCCGAGGGGTTTGGACTTACGATAACCGTTGGTACTGGTCCAGCGGAAACAGTAAGATTAACGGCAAGGATTTTGGCTTTAATCTGGGGTATGGCTTTTCAGATCGGGTAAACGGCAGCGAAAATGCTTTATTCTATGATGGGAAACTGCATAAACTGGACGAAGTAGTTTTCAATATCCCACAAAAAGACGGTCAAAAAGATTATATGGCAGTTTGGACGATAAGCAGCAATGATAAACGATTTGAATGTGAGTTTACTCCGCTGTTAGATCGCAGTGATTATACTAAAATAGGACCTATTTTAACCGATCAGCATCAGGTCTTCGGCAAACTAAACGGTCACGCAATCCTTGATGATGAGCAGGTAATTGAAATTAAGGATATGTTAATGTTTGCGGAAGATGTCCACAATAAGTATTAAATCAGTTAGGATCTTTTGTGATTACCGGCTTATATTTCTCTAAGCGCTAATCTATAAGGGAAGTGAAGCGTTTGTGATGCGTTGAAGATATAAACTATGTATCGATATTTCTAATTCGAAACAAAAAAACGATAGACATTGACTTATGCCATATCTATCGTTCTTTTTAATTTTTAAATAAAATGTGTTCAGTGCTTTCTTACCAGATAATGATTCTTTTATCTTCAGGAAGGTACATTTGGTCGTTTTCGGTTACGTCAAATGTTTCATACCATTCTTTAAAGTTTCTGACCTGGATATTAGCTCTTAATTTGGCAGGAGAATGCACATCGTTAATCAATAAGTATTGCAGATACTGATCGGTAGCTTTCATACACCAAATTTTTCCCCAGTTAGTGAAGTATTGTTTGAAATCACTGCCCTCAGTTTTATGCATTATTTCGATTGTAACTGCCATACCGCCGTTATCAGCAATGTTTTCTGAAACAACTAATTCCCCGTTAACTTTTCCGCCGGCATACTCAATGCCATCCCATTGTTCAATCATCAGCTGGGTTTGCTTCTTGAAATTGTCAAAGTCGGCCTCACTCCACCAGTCATTGATATTTCCATTTTCATCGAAATGAGCCCCGTTATTGTCAAAGGCATGAGATATTTCATGTGAAATAACGGCTCCGATACCACCGAGATTTTCGGAAATGGTCTGGTTAATTGAGTAGAATGGAGCCTGTAAAATTGCGGCTGGGAAGGTGATGTCATTGCGGTTAGGGTCATAGCAGGCATTGACCATATGAGCCGGCATTATCCATTCATCTTTATCAACCGGTTTATTTAACTTGTCAAATTCAATAGAAGCAATTACTCGGTAGAGTTTTATCATTGCGGCAAAATAACTGTCATCGTCATCAACCACATATTGTTGATAGATTGCATTAACATCATCAGGATAAGCTAATTTTGTTTTAATGGTTGAAAGCTTTTTAATGGCTTTTTCTTTGGTGTTCGGCTGCAGAAAATTGTTGCGGCTGACTCTTTGTTTCCAGGTTTCGATTATGGTATTAACGATATTTGTGATATCCTGTTTGGCAGCTTCACCGAAATAAGTTCTGCCATAATATACTCCGATTGGTTCACTGAATACCTGTGATACAACCTTGAAAGCCTGCTTATCAATGGTTGGATCTTCTTTAACTCCCAGTAAGGCAAGGCGGTAACTGTTGCCGATATGAGCCATTTCTGTTGACAGCAATTGCGAATATGATACTAAGGTTTTAACATAACTCCAGTGCATAAATTGACTGAAATTGTCTTGCTGGAAATAGAAAGTCATTTCTTTAACAGCTTTAACATCGGCAAGAATAACCTGTTTAGGTAAATTAGCCCCGTAAAGATCTGTTAATAGGCCTTTTAAATCAAACGGCAGCACATATTGACATACTTCATCAAGGTCAAACGGGTTATAGTTGTTGACATAATCTGCCCATTCCAACTGACTTTTTACTTTCTGAGCAATTAGTTTGTCACATTGCAAAGTATCGGCTAAGAAAGTCTGTTGTTGCTGTTGAGAAAGAGGAGTAAATGCCAGCAGTTTTTCGACCATACCGGTATATACCTGCATTAACATATCACCGGACTGTTTTAACTCATCATAGTAAGTTGTATCCGGCAAGATGGTAGAAGGTCCATAAATCATAAACGAATTCTTATTGGCATCCTTCATATCGGTTTCAACACTGAAATTAAGCGGCATTACGACCTTGTTAAGCAATAAATCTTTCGCTTTTGAGTTAAATTCATCCCAAGAAGTGATGGCTGCCAACTCATTTAAGATTTTTAAAGCCGGCTGAATTGAAAGCTGGTCTCTTTTTGCGGTATCAATAATCTTTTGGTAAAGCTTGATGGCCTGATCCATTGCTGTAACATCTGAGCTTTTTTCTCCCTTGGCAAAGTCGGTGAAATCTTTCATTAAGATTTCTTCCACTTTCTGATCCAATAAGGAAAAACCGCCGGTTGTCGGTCTGTCATTAGGAATAACGGCGCTGGCTAGCCATTGACCGTTAACGGCTTCAAATAAGTCATCTTGGATTCTAATGTTTTCCATATTTTTCTCCTTAAAATAGTATTTTTAATTCTTCCATTAATTCAGGTATTTTGATATTCTGCGGACAACTGGCCTGACAGTTACCGCAGCCTAAGCAGTCAACCGGGGTTGATTGACTGTCAATTTGGGCAATCATCTGCAAACTTTGGCGTTTGCCAAGAGTTTTGTAGGTATTATAGACTTTCATAAATTCCGGAATGTTGATAGAAACCGGACAATTTTCGCAACAATAACGACAGCCGGTACAGCCGACTACCAGTGATTTATGGAATAATTCACACGCCTGCATTAACACTGTCATCTCCTGCTCATTAAGGGTTGCTTCATCACTGAAGGTGTTGATGTTATCAACAATCTGGTTCATATCACTCATGCCTGATAAGATTACCTGAGTTTGATTGAGAGTTCTGACAAAACGCAATGACCAAGCGGCAATTGACCAGTCAGGATGAACTGATTTTAACAGCTGTTCGCTTTCTTGATTGAGGGTAGCAAGTCTGCCTCCTCTTACCGGTTCCATTACCATAATTGGAATATTATGATCTTTTAAAATCTGATATTCCTGTTGAGTTTTTGAATAGTTCCAATCAAAATAATTGATCTGCAGTTGGGCAAAGTCCCAGTCGTTGGCTTGGACAAATCTTTCCAGGGTTTCAACACCGCTGTGGCTTGAAAAACCAAGATATCTGATTTTGCCTTCGGCTTTGAGTTGTTTGAAGTAGTCAATACAGCCGCTTTCAAGGTATTTATCGATATTATTATCCATTAAACAGTGAATTAAATAGAAATCAATGCTTTCAAGCTGCAAGCGCTGAAGCTGTTCTTCAAAAACAGCCCGATAGTCACTGTTAGAATTGATGTTGAATTTGGTCGCTACAAAAAATTTGTTTCGATCATGTTTTGCTAAAGCGGCACCCAGACATCTTTCACTTTCACCATTGTTATAGACATAAGCGGTGTCAAAATAATTGATCCCGTTTTCAATGGCGTAATCGATAATCTGATGGGCTTTCGGCCAGTCGATATTTGATTGAGGGTTCTTTGGTTCGACTAAAGGCAGTCGCATATTGCCCAGCCCCAAGGTTGATAATCGGATATCTTTAAACTGTTTGTAAATCATGGTTTTTCCTCCTAATATTAAATATTATATCACTGTTCATTATTGACTTTTATTTTTTGTTTATTATATATTTATGTTCATAAAAAGGAGAATGCACTATATGAGTAAAATAGTAATATCAACTGATACTAATTGCTCTTTGACTAAACAACAAGCTGAAGAATTAGGTATCTATCTGGTAGCAATGCCGATAACCATAGATGGTGTACAGTATTTTGAACACGAAACCATTTCTCAGGACGACTTTATGACAAAACTTAACGGTGGCAGTGATGTTTCGACTTCCCAGCCGTCTTTATCGGAAATAGCTGCTTTATGGGATAAAGCATTGGAGAGTAACGATTATGTTATTCATATTCCGATGGATTCGGTTTTATCAGGCAGTTATCAAAGTGCGGTAATGTTGGCTCAGGAATATCAGGGCAGAGTTAAAGTGGCTGATGTCAGAAGAGTATCTTTACCGACTTTACAGGCTGTTTACGATTGTATCAACCTGATAAAAAAGGTTTGGAAGCCGATGAGATAGTTGAACGTTTGAATCAAAACAGCGATAACTACGCTTGTTATGTGGCTTTAGGTGAGTTGGATCATTTAAGAAAAGGGGGCCGAATCAGCGCTACTGCTGCATTTGTCGGCAATATGCTGTCCATTAAACCAATCATAAAATTTGACTGCGGAGCTTTGAAAACCTGCGGAAAAGCCCATGGAATATTAAAGGGCGAGAATATGATTATCGATGAAATTAAAAGGGAAGCAGAAACTGTTTTTGCCGGTAAGAAAGTCAACTATCATATTGCTTATTCCTGCGATCAACAGGAAGCCATCAAATTTAAGGAAAAAGCCTGTCAGAAATTAGGATTGGATGATATAGTAATGGCTCCGCTTCCTGCCAGTTTAGCCTGCCATATCGGACCGGGGGCAAGAGGTTTGGCAGTTGAAGAGGTTTTGGATTAACATAGACAGTTATGAATGATGATAGAGTAGAACTGAATCGTAAACTTTCGCCTAAGGAAACGGAAAGACTAAAACAATTTAATGAAATGATTGCCGATTATCAGAATAAAGGCTATCAAGTAAAGTTACATACTATTTCGGTCAAGAAAGCCAATGTGATTGGTGCAATTATCATCATACCGGTTTTTGTGGTATTGTATGGCATTTATTTGTTGATTAATGGATTATCCGGCATTGATAATTTCACTTTGGTTGAGCTGTTTTTAGCTTTGGCTGCCATCTTTGGTTTGATAGTTGTTCACGAGGGGCTGCATGGATTAACTTGGGGATTGTTTTGTCAAAATAAATTCCAATCAATTGAATTTGGGATTATTAAGGAATATCTTACTCCCTATTGTGCCTGCAAAGAACCGTTAAAGAAAACAGCTTATCTTTTAGGCTGTGCGATGCCATTGTTAGTTCTGGGGGTGCTGATGGCGATAATAACAATTGCGCTTCAAAGCGGTTTATGGCTGTTTGTAGCAGCTAACAATATTATTTCTGCTATCGGCGATGTAATGGTAATGATTGAAATATTAAAAATCGATAGCGGTGATCAAGAAGTATTGTTTATTGACCATCCGACTCAAGCGGGATTTATGTCAATAAAAAAAGAAAAATAATTGTTGATAACCCTTGCATCAATGGGGTAAAAAGTTTATCATGAAATTAAGGAACAATCATTGCCTTTGGGCGATGTTAAATAAATGGCATGGGCAACCATGCCTTTATTTATTGTGATATAATTTAGTAAGTAGGAGGAATAAAAAGATGAAACAGATTGTGCTGGTTAGAATCGATGAAAGACTTCTTCATGGTCAGGTTATGACAGGCTGGCTGAAAGTTAATAGAGCAGATACAATTTTAATAATTGATGATGAAAGTGCGAAAAATCAATTCACTAAACGTTTATTAATGGCTGTTGCGCCAAAAGATATGAAGGTTTTGATTGAAGATTTCCCAAGTGCGTTAAGTTATCTGTCTGATCCAAACGGCGATGATAGGATTTTGATTTTGGTAAAAACGCCAAATGTGATCTTAAATTTGTTAAAAAATTCCGTAAAGATCGATGAAGTTATTCTGGGGAATATGTCAGCTTCTTCAAATAGAAAAAGACTGAATAAAAATGTTTCGGTAAGTGAACAGGAAAAAGAAGATTTAAAGGCAATAATCGGTTTGAATTGTAAAGTTTACTGTCAGATGGTTATTACCGATAAAAAGGAAGATGTGGAAAAACTGTTGTAAAATGGAGGATATATGGAAATAACAATATTACAAATTACGCTCATTTCGTTGTTTTACATTTTGTGTGAGACAGCAATTCCGTTCGGTTCCATGGGAACCTGGGCGACAATTTCTCGTCCGTTAGTTTCCGGACTGGTAGTCGGTTTAATATTAGGTGACCCGTTAAAGGGTACAGTTGTCGGTGCTACAATTAATATTATGTTTTTAGGAGTAATTTCCGCCGGAGGCTCGCTGCCGTCAGATTCCTGTGCGGCAGGCATACTGGGTAGTGCTTTTGCGATTATCGGTGGATTTGATGTTAATACGGCAATGGCTTTGTCGGTTCCTTTAGGAATGTTTGGCTCGGTTTTATGGGTTTTGACCATGACGGGTCAATGTTTCTTTGTTGCCTTCTATGATAAGATGGTCGAGAAAGGCAAATTCAAATCTTTGTTATGGATTAATACTTGGATTCCTTATATTATTAAGTCAGTAATCAGATTTGCGGTATGTTTTACAATCCTGCTTGCCGGCAGTGCATTAATTGAAGATTTAGCTGCTGCTTTAAGCGGACCGGTATTGGATGGTTTATCTATTATGGGTGGATTAATTCCGGCTGTCGGTATTGCGATGATGTTAATGTCAATTTTCAAGGGCAGAGCAAAATGGTTTTTCTTTTTGGGCTTTTTGGCGACTACTTTCCTGAATCTCAATACAATTGCGGTTGCGTTAACATTCGCTTTTGTGGCAATTCTGGTTGTCGGCTTTAAGAGTGAAGATTTCCAGCCGTTTACGGAATTGACTGTGACTAATGACAGTGCTTACAAACTGATTGATAAAAAGGATTTAGTTAAATCATGGGTTATTTGGCAGTATTTTAATGAATCATGTTACAACTACGAAAGAATGCAGGGCTTAGGTTTCGGCTGTGCGATGAATGTAGTTTTACAAAAAATCTATCAAGATGATAAACCTGCTTTGATTGAAGAGTTGCAGACTCATTCGATGTTCTTTAATACCGATCATGATTTCGGCGGTTTGATTTTAGGTATTTGCACGGCTATGGAAGAACAAAAGAAGCTTGGCGCCGATATTCAAAGAGAAGACTTCGTCGCTATTAAAACCGGTTTGATGGGGCCTTGTGCCGGAATCGGTGATACCTTGTCACAGGTAGTATTAATTCCGATTTTAGCCATCATCTTTATTAATTTGGCTTTACAGGGAGCTTTATGGGCGCCGATTGCTTATACTGTTCTGTTTTTAGTTATCTTTTATGGTGTCGGTTACTGGATGCTGTTTGTCGGCTATAAGAGCGGTGGTGAAGCTGTCTTAAAATTAATGGAAAGCGGCATCTTTGATAAAGTAATTGAAGTAGCTCAGATTATCGGTTGTGCAGTCAGCGGTAGTATGATATGTAACTTTGTCAGTTTGAATTTTACTGTTTCAATTGTCCAAAATGAAGTTGAAGTATTCAACTTGCAAAGCGGGGTTCTTGATGCGATTTTACCGAATATGGCTCCTTTAGCTTTGACGATGTTTATTTACTATTTGTGCAAAAAAGGTATTAAGACATCATATATCACTTTCGGAGTGATGATTGTGGGCTTTATCCTAGGTATTTTAGGTATTATCGGTTAAAAGGAGAATTGATTATGAGAATCAGCAATGTCGGAATGTTTGTTAAAGACTTAGAGAAAGCTAAGGACTTCTTCGTTGAAAATTTTAATGCAGTTGTGCATTACCAATATCAGGAAGACAACGGGTTTAAAGAATATATCTTAAAATTCGATGAAGGTCCGAAATTGGAAATTATGACTAAACCGGAAATCGTCGATGAAAAGAAAAATCCCAATCGGACCGGATTTATTCACATTTGTTTTAAGGTGGAATCAGTTCAACAGCTGAATGAGATAACCGAAAAATTCAGAAGCGCCGGCTATGAAATATTATATGAGCCTAAAACAGTAGGCGGTAAAGAAACCAGAGCAATCGCTTTTGAAGATAATATATTAGAAGTCAGCGCATAGGCCAAGTAATTGGCCTTTTTTATATAATAGTGCTAAGATAAAGATATGGATACAATTGATAAAAGGGCTATTAGAAAGGATAGCCTTAATTTAACTTTTAAAAGAGGATTTGTTAATTGGCGAGATTTGACAATCATCTGTTTTGTCTTTTCTTTCCTGGGCATTTCTTACAGTTTTTCAACCAGTTTTATTTCAATAATCGATAAATACCTCGGTTTATCCTCGGGTGCAGCCGGAAATGTCGAAATCATCAGAAGATTTGTCTTGAAAGAGTGGTGGTTAGCTGACAGTGCAATTTTTGACAATCAGTTTTTTGTTGCGATACTTGATAAACTGTTAAGCGGATACAGCTGGCTGATAAATTTGCTGGCGGCTAATTTTTCATATTTTTTACGCAATAAAGAAGAGGTTTGGGTTACTTTGCTGCTTGCGGCTTTTATTTCATTTGTCGTGCAGTTTTTTATCAAAGATACCATAATAATCGGCAAGTGCCGCTATTTACTGGAGCATCGTTTTAATAGTAAAACCTTATATCGTCGAGCAATTGCTCCTTTTCATAAAGAAAATCTTTTGAATTTGATTTGGGTCAGATTTCAGATGAAAGTCGAAATGCTATTCAGCTGGCTGTTAATTGTACCGGGAATTATTAAAACGTATCAGTATCGTTTTATTCCTTACATTTTGGCTGAGAATCCGACTGTTGATTATCGAAATGCGAAAAGGTTGGCAAAAGAGTTGAGCAACGGTTATAAATGGCAGTTATTTTTAACCGATTTGACCTTTTTGGACTTCTATCTTTTATCGGGGCTGCAGCTGTTTTCCATTCCGTTATGTGCTCCGCTTCTCAGTGTTAAAAATGCGGAAATCTATTTGGTATTAAGAAATAAGCGGCTTGATGAGGAAAATAAACAGTTCTTTATTGAAAGAGGTTTTGATTTTGATAATGAAAACAGCCAATTCAGGCTGGCGGATATTGTTCATGAGAATACCGATAAGCTCAATTATGATATCTATGATTTGATTACGATTTTTTTCCTGTTCTGTTTTATCGGCTGGTTGTGGGAAGTCTTACTTCATTTTATGCAAAGTCACCAGTGGGTTAATCGGGGAACGATGTATGGACCGTGGTTACCGATTTACGGTTGCGGCGGTGTCTTGTTTATCATTCTGCTTGACGGCCACAAAAAAGGAGTTGTTAGGACATTTTTTAAGGTTGTATTAATTGCCGGATTGCTTGAATTTGTCAGCAGCTGGGTTTTGGAGTTTTTCTTTAATATGACTTATTGGGATTATTACGGTTGGTTTGGTAATTTGAACGGCCGAATCTGTCTTGCTTCCTTAACGGCTTTCGGTATCGGTGGCTCGATGGCAATTTATCTAATTGGACCTTATGTAAAAAGTAAGCTTGCTAAAATTCCTTTATCTGTCAAAAGAACTTATTGTGTGATTTTGGTAATCTTGTTTTTGCTGGATTTAATTTGTTGTGGGCTTTTTGGCTTTAACAGTGGGGAGGGAATTGGTAATAGTTTGTAAATTCTCACAAGCAGCACTCTTTTTCTTGTCAAAGAATTAACAAGGTTATAAAATTATTTTAAGAAAAGGAGACATTTATGGCAAATAGATTTGTATTAAATGAAACAAGTTATCATGGCAAAGGAGCAATTGAAGCAATTGTTACCGAAGCAAAAGCAAGAGGATTTAAAAAAGCATTAGTTTGTTCAGATCCTGATTTATTAAAGTTTGGCGTTACTGCTAAAGTTACTGATTTATTAGATAAGGCTGGATTAGAATATGAAATTTATTCTAATATTAAACCAAATCCTACAATTCAAAATGTTCAGTTAGGCGTAGAAGCTCTTCATAATGCTAAGGCTGATTACCTGATTGCTATTGGCGGCGGTTCTTCAATGGATACAGCAAAAGCAATCGGTATTATTGATCAGAATCCACAGTTTGCTGATGTTAGAAGTCTGGAAGGAGTTGCTGATACTAAAAATCGTTGTACTCCTATCTTCGCTGTTCCGACTACTGCAGGAACAGCTGCTGAAGTTACAATTAACTATGTAATCACTGATGCTGAAAACGATCGTAAGATGGTGTGTGTCGACGTTCATGATATTCCAGTAGTAGCATTTGTTGATCCTGATATGATGTCAACAATGCCTAAGGGCTTAACAGCAGCAACCGGTATGGACGCATTAACTCATGCTATTGAAGGTTATATCACAAAGGGAGCTTGGGAGCTGTCTGATATGTTCCATATTAAAGCGATTGAAATCATCGCTAAGTCATTAAGAGGAGCAGTTGAAAATACTACTGAAGGTCGTGAAGGTATGGCTTTAGGTCAATATATTGCCGGAATGGGCTTTTCAAATGTCGGCTTAGGTTTAGTTCACTCAATGGCTCACCCATTAGGCGCTTTATATGATACACCTCACGGGGTTGCTAATGCGATTATCTTACCAACAGTAATGGCATACAATGCTGAATATACCGGAACAAAGTATAAAGATATTGCTGAAGCAATGGGTGTTGATACCACCGGTATGACTGTTGAAGAATATAGAAAAGCTGCTGTTGAGGCTGTTAAGCAGTTATCAAAAGATGTTGGTATTCCTGAAGACTTAAAAGCTATCGTTAAAGAAGAAGATCTAGACTTCTTGAGCAAGAGTGCTTTAGCTGATGCTTGCTGTCCGGGAAATCCAAGAGAAACAACAGTTGAAGAAATCAAAGAATTATACAAGTCATTGTTATAATTGAATTGTTGTATGAAATAGAACTGTTAGAGAATGATCATTTCTAACAGTTCTTTTTTTATCGATGTAGCAGTTTTTAAATGCTGATGGGGCCAGTAAAATAATTAACTGAGTGAATGATAAATTTTGATTTGTAGGTTTGTTTTACAAATGTTGCAAACTGTTCCTGCAGATCCTTTGAGGGAACTTTTATAAAAGTATTCTTAACCAAATCACTATGTAAATTCTTTACCGTTGCACTATTTACTTTTCCACTAAATCGGAATTTGTAGTATAGAAGTTTCTTGATAAAATACAGCTTTTTTTGATAGTTTGATGCAAAAATACTATGGTTAGGTTTTATAGGATTAAACATCTAACAAATATAATCAATTAACTCAATTTGTTTTACTGATTATAGGTTTTAAGTTTGATATTAATTGTTTATAAAATGAATAGACTGAAAAAACAGCTCAAGACTTAAAAAAGCTTTTGGCTTTTTATTTATGGTGAAAATGAATTGTTTTCTAATAGCTTAAATAAAAGCTTTTTTGTATATAATAATAGTAGTTGTTTTAGGGAGGCAGTTATATGGAGAGAATAAGAGAATTTGAACTTCTTAAAATCTTATTAGAGAATACCGATAGTCAGCATAGTATAACAAAAAATGAAATATTGGCACTTATGCAAGATGCCGGGTTTTCATTATCTGATGATACATTAAGTAAATACATAAAACAGTTTGAATTGTACGGGTATAATGTTGAAGTTACCATGGGGAGAAATGCTACTTACCGATTGGTTAAGAGAACCTTTTTGAAAGAAGAAATCAAACTGATTGTTGATGCGATAAATGCTTCAAATTTTATTGAGAATGAAACTGCTGATCAATTCAAAAGCAAGCTTAGTCATTTTATCAGTCGATATGAGGTCGATGAACTAAGAAGAAATGTCCAATCGATTACTGTAGCCAAAACCGAAAACAAAAAAATCCTCAATAACGTCGAGAAAATTCAGAAGGCAATTAATCAGGATAAATGTATCAGCTTTAATTATCTAACCTACAATGAAAATATGGAGTTGGTAAATAAGTCGGAGAGAACTTATACTCTGAGTCCTTTTACGGCTTTATGGGCTTATGACCGTTATTATTTATTCGGCTATGATACAGTTGAGACCACCGGCAGTTATCTGCAAAGATGTTATCGGGTTGATAAACTGAGTAATATAAAAATATTGGATCAGCCTCGGGTGGGCTATAAGCAATTTGAAAGTTTCAATGCCAATAAATTCGTTTCTCGCCGTGTATGTATGTATGGCGGTCAGGAAGAAAAGGTAACCTTAAAAATTCACAAAGATTTAATCAGTCCTTTGGTTGACCAATTTGGCAAGTATATTGATGTAAAACATACAGATGAGCCAGATACGCTGATTGTGTCATTTAATGTGGTTGCTTCTGATTTGTTTTTGGGCTGGTTAATCGGTTTGCATGATGTTGAAGTGCTTTCTCCAGCATCAGTCAGACAACAAATGATTAAATTAATTGAAAAAAATGCCGAAAAGTATTAAATGCCTAATTTTATCGGGATATAGATAATGCGAAGATGATACAATATAACCGTTAAAAGAAGGCGTGAGCAGTTCTGTGATATATGGGGTTTTCATTTTTTTTGATCTCTTTTTCGGAAGACAGGGTTAGGGCAAAATAATCCCTGTTTTTCTTTTTCGTTACCCCTTCTCAAAATCGGTCAATGATTTTATAGTATTATTGACCATCCGGTTAATAAGGAGGGACAGTTATGAATGATAAGTTTTATTCGTTGCCTATGGTTAAGCAACAAGCAATAATTAAGGCGGGATATAAGGTTTTTTCTCAAAATAGTTATAAAAACAGTCCGATGAGTGAGATTGCTGATGCTGCCGGGATCAGCAAGTCGCTGCTGTTTTATTATTTTAAGAACAAAAAAGAGCTTTATATGTTTTTGTGGGATCAGTGTGCCAAAACTACGATAGAATATCTCAATAAGTATGAATGTTACAGCCGAGATAATTTATTTGAAAGTATGTATCGTGGTATGAAAGCAAAAATGGAAATTATCCATTTGTATCCTGATTTGGCTAATTTTGTTATCAAGGCGTATTATGAAACCGATGCTGAAATTTCTTTGGAGATTCAAAAGAGCTTCCGCAAATATTTCAATTTAAAAGCCGATATGAATTTGGCTGCTTTGAATAAAGAACAGTTTGTTGAAGGGCTGGATATTGAAATGATGTATAGAGATATGTATTGGGCTTCAGAAGGTTTTTTATGGGAAATGGTAAAACATGGCAAAGTCGATGTCGATAAGATGGAAATGGGTTTTAATAAACTGATGACTTTTTGGAAGAGTATCTATTTAAGAAAAAAGTAAATGGTGTCGTTCTGCTTTTATTTGGTATAATGAAGATATTCTTGTTAAGGAGTTGAGCTTATTATGAAAATAAAGATGATCGGTACCGGTTCTATTACTTCAAGTAGAGCAAACAGCAGCGTTCTTATTGATGATTGTTCGCTGATAGATTGCGGTAATGGCATCTATAAGCAGCTGTTAAAAGCGCAGGTTAATCCGTTTTTAATTACATCGGTTTATATCAGTCATCTTCATGCCGATCACTTTTTTGATTTGCCTTTTCTCATTTTAAATCGCAGCTTCATTAATCCTGATAATGAACTGGCAATTTATGGGCCAAGGGGGATAACAAAAGCATTGGAGCAGTTATTTATGATTGGCTACCAAAAAGAGATGGAGCCCTATACCTCAAACGGACGGGTTGTTATTGAGGAATTTGATTCCTTATCTCTCAGGGATCATCAATATAAAGTTGAATCAGTTAGGGTAAAACATTATGACAGTGCTTTTGCTTATGGATTTAATGTCAGTGAAAAACAAAAGCGGGTTTTTATCGGCTGTGACAGTTGCCTTTGCAGTAATGTTGAATCGAATATTGCCTTTTGCTCTCTGGCGATACTGGACTGCACATTTGCTAAGGGCAATAAGGCTCATATGGGAGTAAATGATATTCAATATCTACTAAGGGAATATGAAAGACCGATAATTGTATCCCATTTGTCTAATGAAAGCGAAAGCCTTCTGTCCGAAATTACCGATGATAATTTGCGTCTGCTGGATGATCTGGCAGAAATTGAATTGTAATTCTTTTAAAAATACTATACTTTTTTGCTCAAATATGCTAATATACTAATGCTGTTTGCCCGAGTGGTGGAATTGGTAGACGCAGTGGACTCAAAATCCACCGGTAGTGATACCTTGACGGTTCGAGTCCGTCCTCGGGCACCATATTGAAAGAACGACTTTGATACAATGCTATCAAGGTCTTTTTTATATCAAAATAGGGGCAAAAACTAGCTAAAACATCGATTTTAGTGGGTTTCGACCCTCTTTTTTTCATTTTTAGAGGATTAAATTCAAGAGAAAATGATACTCCTGTATTTGACTCAGTAGCACGATTACACGATGACCCCACGATTACACGAAAGGTAGCACAATTACACGATGACTTCTTTTTATATTATCAAATCCTATAAATTATATAAAATTCCAATAAATTCTAACAAATGATAACAAAACAATTGAAAAAATAGATGGTTTGGAGTATAATTTTATAAATGTGTTAT
>JBJFHD010000040.1:0-66858 GCA_051893335.1 Erysipelotrichaceae bacterium
AGGGTTTTATTTTGTATTTGTTTGAGTTGTTTATTTTTTTACAGCTCCTTTTTTATCTCTCTTAACAATTTGACATTGTTTTTCCCGGACCGACTAAGCCGGCGAAGTCTTTGGTAAACTGATCAACAGCAGCATCAATCGCAGCATTTTTCACAAAATTGTCAAAGACATCAGGTGAAATGGTTACGGCTTTCACACCGTACTTAATTAATTCAATAACCTGCTGAGAGTTTTTAAAACTGGCAGCTAATAAACCGCAATAGTCCAAACCGTTATTTTCCAGCATATCCTGAATCTCCATTGCAACCTTTACGCCATCATAACCCATATTGTCAATTCTATTAACATACGGAGCAAGATATTCACAACCGCATTTAGCAGCGATAAAGCCCTGCATTGGAGTGTAAATAGCAGTTCCTAATAATCTGATCCCTTCGCTATGACACATTTTCATCGCTTTAAATCCTTCAACCGTACAAGGTATTTTTACGATTGTCTGTTTGCCCAGTTCGGCAGTTATTCTTCTTGCATCAAGCAACATTCCCTCAGCGTCAGTAGCAATCGTTTGAGCAAACAATTCTTTATCATCACCGATGATTTGACGGATTTCTTTCAGTACCTCAAATGGTTCTCTTTTAGTTCTGGAAATAATGGTAGGGTTGGTTGATACTCCATCAATCGGATAATACTCTACAAGTCTTCTAATAGCTTCAACATTAGCATCATCAATACACAATAACATAACTACTCTCCCCTTTATTGTTTCTATATAAATATATTATATACGAAATATATAGCAGTGCTTAAAAGATAGTCAAAAAACCTCTTATTTTAAGAGGTTGATTTTACTAGTTTGCTTGAACAAAATATACTTCAATTTCGCCATTAGCTTCTTCACATATTGAAATCGTCGAATAATCATCCATAATCGTCATTTCAACTGTTGCCGAATAGGCTTCTGCTTTGGTATTTTCCATTGTTTCTTCTACTTCAGGATAATCTACCGTAAACTGGTAAACACCAAAGCCCTTATATTGTAAATCTCTGATTTGACCTGATTGATGATAACCGGAATTTTCAATCCATTTGGTATAATATCCCTCGCTGAAGTTTAAGCACATTTCTGTAGATTGATAATCCCCAAATGAAGATAAACGGCTGAACAATTCACTCGCATCTAAACCATTATCGGCATACAGTTTTATTACACCGACCTGATAAGCCTCGGGAAATTCAACTGTAATTGTCTCACTGTTATTATAGTCAATCACAAAATACAGACTGTAAGCATCATGAGCATCAGTCATCATATCTCCTTCAAAAGCCGGAACATCCAGCTTAAGCTGATATTTATCTTCTTCCAATTCAATTACTTCACTGATTTGACCAAATTCGCCTCCGCCGGCACAATAAACCGCTACTGTCATTGAACCGTCTTTACCGACTTTTATAAACCAGCTTCCCGGAATTTCAGACTCAATATATTGATAATTGCCGGATAATCCGTTAACCAGCTTATCATAAGCACTTTCGCCATTATCCGACGGTTTGCTGCAGGCAGAAAGTGAAACAACCAGCAACAAAGCCAAAACTAATTTAAAACATTTATTCATTTTTTATTCCTTTCAAAATCTACATTCATTATAGCATTATCAGTCAGTTTCCCCAAGATAGGAGTCAATTATCTGTAAGAACTGAGCGATAAGATTTTTACTGTTGTCATCCAACTCCAATTTGTTGTTCAACAGGACAGTAGTACCGTCAGTCAATTTGACAGTCAAACTTTCCGTCTTCTCATCCAAACCGATTACAGAAGACGGTTTTAAATTAACCATTTTTTCGACTTGATAGAGGTTAAGTATTTTATCAATCTGTTCTAACAGTTGTTCATTTACTGCTCGATTAAATTCTCGTACATTATTTAATTCATCTGTATCACAAACATACAATTCGCTTTCGGTCAAACTAATTTGATAGCTACTGACAGTCTCTGACCCGCCTCGATAATACTCAATCGAAGCAACATGAACCGTCTTTTTCTTATTCAAAACGACCATCGCAAACAAAACAATAACCACAATTACAATAACAAGCCAAACAAAATATTTATTCATCTTTTTCACCCACCAGCACTTCCCTTCAGAAAAAATCCTTACGCTTTTTATTATAGTAAATCGCAAAAGTTAAAACAACATTCGTCCCGGGCACTTTTCTCTAAAGTTATTTTTATTGTATAATATTTTCATAGAATAAGGAGAACAATATGAGTATAAAGCATTTAACATTACTGCATTCCAATGATTTGCACGGAGATTTTTTAGCAGATGAAGTTGATGAAAAACTGGTTGGCGGCGTGTCGCTTCTTTCAGGATACATTAACAAAGTTAGAGCTCAAGAAGAAAATGTCATCTACGCTATTGCCGGTGACATGTTCAGAGGCTCGGTAATCGACTCGGAATATAAAGGCATTTCAACCATTGAAATAATGAACGCCTTAGCACCGGATATCGTTTCAATCGGCAATCATGAAGTGGATTATGGCTTTTCTCATTTGTTATTTATCGAAAAATGCGCTAAATTCCCAATTATTAATGCCAATTTACACATTACCACTAACGGTGCCAGGCTTTTCAAACCATACGAAATAATTAATATCGGCGGAATGAAAATTCTCTTTATCGGCATTATTACCGAAGAAGTTTTAGCCAGTGCCAAAAAGGAGGGGCTAATTGGAACTATCATCAATACTGCCGAAGCAGCAGAAGAAATCGGTAAAATCTGTAATGCCCACAACAGTATAGATATTGACTTTACGGTTGTTTTGACTCACATCGGCTGGGAAGAAGATCATAAACTGGCCGAACTGCTGGATCCAAGCTGGGGAGTTGATGTAATCGTCGGAGGACATTCTCATACATTTATCGACCAACCTGATTTTGTTAACGGGGTTGCGATAGTTCAAGCCGGTACCGGCACCGATGGAATCGGTCGGTTTGATATTGATATAGATACCGACAGTAATTCTCTTGTTGACTATAATTGGCAATATGTTCCAATCAATAGCGACACCTGTCCTTTCGATCACCAAATCGAAGAACTGATTGCCGGATATAAAGAAAACACCGACAAAAAATATGGCAGAGTTGTCTGCAAATTCTTGGATGTCTTAACCCATCCATCAAGAACCCAGGAAACCGAACTTGGTAATCTGTGTGCCGATATTTTTAAAGAAGCCTTAGGCGTCGATGTCGCTTTAGTCGGTTCGGGCTCAATCAGAGTCAGTGAAGCCGGTCCAATCATAACCTATGGCAAATTATGTGAAATCTATCCTTATGGCGGAAAACAGTATTTAATTAAAGTCAGCGGTGATACTTTAAGAAGAATGTTGTTATACATTAACAGAGATGAAAACTTCACTGAACACGGTGAATACTATCAGGTTTCAAAAGGAATCGAGTTTATCTACTCCAGAAGCAAGCACGATTTCATCAAATGCTGCTTAAACGGTAAAGAATTAAACGGTGATATGGTTGTCAGTGTTGCTTTAGCCGATTTCCATTATTCAAATATCTGCGAATTCTTTGGAATAGAAAGACAGGAAATCGAAAAATACGGAACACCAAGAATAATAGCTACCAATGACTTTGACTTACTGATTGAATATTTTGCCGGTTGTAACATTGTCGACAGTAATGTTGAGGGAAGAATGCAGTTAGTTGATTAATTAATTTATTTTTTCGTCATCCTTTGTGCTATTATATTCAATATCGAAAGGATTGCTTATGAAAGATATATTACTTGTTATTGATATGCAAAATGACTTTGTCTATGGCTCATTATCAACCGATCAAGCCAGAAGCATTATCGAAAATGTCAAAGAAAAGATCACAAATTTTTCCGGGGATATCTATTTCACCAGAGATACCCACTATCAAAATTATTTATCAACTCAGGAAGGCAGAAAACTGCCGGTTGAACACTGCATAAAAGACAGTGAAGGCTGGCAAATAATTCCTCAGCTAAATCAGCTCAGAAAAACTGCCCCTATTGACAAAATCACTTTTGCCAGTAAAGAATTAGCTGAAATGTTAACAGGAATCAATCAACAGGAAACGATTAATTCCATCACATTGGTTGGACTATGCACCGATATTTGTGTCATATCCAACGCTATGACCATCAAGGCTTTTTTACCTGAAACGGAAATAATTGTTGATGCCGCCTGCTGTGCAGGGGTAACCGTGGAAAGTCATAACAACGCATTAAATGCGATGAAATGCTGCCAGATAACAATCATCAATCAATAAAACTCAATATCAGAAAATATTGAGTTTTTTTGTGTTTTTAAAGTAAATTTTAGGTAAAAAGTGTATTATATACCCACGAAAACGGAGGTATTATGGACATCAAAACAACATTCAAGCGTTATGAATTAAAGTATCTTATCAGTAAAGAACAACAAAAACTAATTCTTGATGCGATGAAAAACAGTTTTAAATTAGATGATTATGGTGCAACCACCATTAGAAATATTTACTTTGACTGTGATGATTACAGAATCATCCGCTATTGCCTGCAAAGACCAACCTACAAGGAAAAACTGAGAATTCGCAGTTACGGTGATATAAATCCGGACGATATTGTCTTTGTGGAATTGAAAAAGAAATATCTTTCTGTCGTTTACAAACGAAGATTAGCTCTTCAGGCCGACAAAGTAGAAAACAGTTTCAAATACAATCTTGACTTAGAGGACAACAGTCAAATTGCGAAAGAAATCGATTACTATCGCCAGTTCTACAACGGACTGAAACCGGCTGTATTTATCAGTTATCAAAGAAACGCCTATTATCAAATTGACGATGATGATCTGCGAATCACTTTCGATCAGGATATTTGTTACAGGGATAATGACTTTTCTTTGAATAATGTAGCCGGAACAAGATTAATCGGTGAAGACCAATGCTTAATGGAAATCAAAACTTCAAAAGCAATCCCATTAAGTCTGGCGACATTATTATGTCAACTCAACATCAATAAAACATCGTTTTCCAAATACGGTGCAGCTTACAGCCATATGAGAGAAAAAGGAGGATTTTCATGCTAGAAAGTTTTATCAATGGATTATTTAATACTTACAATGTTTCAACTATCACTTTTGACAGTTTTCTTATCTGCGTAATTACTGGCTTGATTTCCGGTATCATTACCGCCGCAGCTTATAAATTCAAAAACAATACATCCAAAAGTTTTGCGATCACAATCGCATTATTACCGGCAATCATTGCTATTGTGATTATGACAGTTAACGGCAATATCGGAACATCGGTAGCGGTAGCCGGGGCATTTACCCTTATTCGTTTCCGTTCCGTACCAAGCAGTGCTTTACAGTTAACAGCCGTATTTATCACATTAGCTAGCGGACTGTTAATCGGCAGCGGATATATCTTTTACGGACTGTTATCGACCGTTATCCTGTCCTCTTTATTGTTGCTGTATAATGTTATTGTAGCCGATAAACCGTTGAATAAAACGCTGCAGATAACTATTCCAGAAAATCTAAATTATAGCGAAGTGTTAGATTCGATTTTGAAACAATATACCAAGGAATATCAGTTAATCCAAGTAAAAACTACCAACATGGGCAGTTTGTACCGCCTGACATACAATCTGAAAATGAAAAACGGTCAAGATGAAAAGGAAATGATTGACCAGCTGAGATGTCGAAACGGTAATCTTGAAATAGCCTTGTTCAATCAGCCTGATGAAATTGTCAGTTTATAACAAAGAAAGGTGATGTATATGATTAAAAAATCTTTAATTATTTGTTTATTCATTTCATTATTATTGACATTTTGTGGCTGTAATAAACAGCAGCCACCGGTTGAACCGGGGGTAAACAATGATAAAGAGTTTGAGTTACCGCCGAGCAATTCAAGTCAGGAAGTCGATACCACTTTAATCCAAGGCGTATTTGCCAATACAAGCATGTTTACTGACCGTGACTTGGATAACAGTGTTGATACTTCTCAAGCCAGCTTATGCACCTTAACAAGCAATAAAGATTTATCGATAACTGAAGAAGGCATCTACTTAATAAGCGGCAATGTTTCCAATTCAACCATTTATGTTGAAGTTAAAGACAACGAAAAAGTTCAATTAGTCTTAGACAATGTCACAATCAAAAATGACAATAGTCCATGCATATATGTCAAAAATGCCGATAAGGTCTTCATTACCACTATTTCCGATAGCACTCTTAGCGTAAGCAATCAGTTTATAACCGGCGAAAACAACTCAAACGCAGTTATCTATTCCTTAGACGATTTAACTCTCAACGGTACTGCCTGCTTAACGATTACCAGTTCGGAAAATGCTGTTAAGTGTAATGATGATCTAAAAATAACTTCAGGCACTTATAACATCAGCGCTCAAAAGAAAGGCTTTGACGCTAATGATTCAATAAGAATAGCCAACGGCACTTTCACTGTAGAAGCCAAGACCGACGCGTTCCATGCAGAAAATAATGATGATGGCACACTGGGCTATATCTATATTGCGGATGGAATATTCAATATAAAAGCAACTGATGACGGAATTCATGCTACCAGCGTTATCCAGATTGATTCAGGCACTTTCACAATAAATGCCTATGAAGGAATAGAAGCAACTTATATTCAGATCAACGGAGGCACATTCAACATAACTGCCAGTGATGATGGTATCAATGCTGCTAGAAAATCAACTTCCTACTCCCCTTTGATTGAAATAACAGCAGGAGATATTACTATTGTAATGGGTCCAGGCGACACAGATGCCATAGATTCTAACGGCAATTTAGTTGTTATCGGTGGCAGAATCGACATAACCGCAAATTCTGCGTTTGATTATGACGGTAATGCCACTTACAGTTCAGCGACAATTATCGTTAACGGTCAACAAGTTGATGCCATCACCGGAAATAACATGAATAAAGGAAATCAGCCTGCTAAGGGTTCAAAACCCGGTCGGTAAAAAAATCGAGTAACTACTCGATTTTTTTATTAGTGAAGCTATCATTTAAAATAACTGCTTTATGGTATTAATAATAGTATCTTTATCAGCCTGACAACTGCCCTGAAGCATACTGTCGCAGCCTCCGCCTTTTCCGCTAACAGCCGCATTCAATTTCTTTGAAATGTTTTGTAAAGGTATTTTATATGATACTATAACATAATTATATCCATCCTGTTTTTCATTGAAACCGCAGATAACCTCTCCCTTTTGTGCTTTGGCTAAATCATCGATATATTTCCGAAACTCGTTGGCTTCAATGCCGCTTTCAAATACTGTCAATACTTCATCGGATTTTGGCAAATCAGCTAATTTTGCTGCTAAATAATTACTTTGCAGAAGATGTATTTTACTTTTTTGCTCAAAATACTGCTGCTGTAGATGATTTACACTGTTTTCGATATTCATCGGATTACTCGATAAATTTACTGAAATATTTTTTACCTGGTTATAGACTTGCTTTAGATAATTATAAGCCCTTTTACCGCATATATTTACTACTCTGCTGCCTTGAGCTTTGTTGGTGCAACTCAGGGCTTTTATTATACCGATTTCACCTGTTTTATGAACGTGCGTTCCACAGCAAGCACAAATATCGCCATCAGCAATTTCGACAATTCTTACCTGACCGCTCAACTCTTTTTTACTTCGATAATCCATTAATTCCAGCTGTTTGGCATCAGGATATAATTCAACGACATCTATGTTTTGATAGATTAGTTCATTGACTTTTTCCTCGATTTTCATAACATCATTCCAAGATAACGGACCAGAAAAATCCAAAGTGATAAAGTCATCTGCCAGATGAAAACCTATATTATCATAACCGTATAATTTATGAACCACTCCGGAAAAAAGATGTTCACCAGTATGCTGTTGCATTAAATCAAATCTTCTTTCGAAATCAATTATTCCTTTAACGGTTTGTCCGATTTTCAAAGGCTGTTTTGTGTAGTGATAAATGACTCCATCCTTCTTTTTAACGTCAAAAACATCTATATCATTTAATTTACCCAAATCTGATGGCTGACCGCCGCCTTCGGGATAAAAAGCGGTATTATCTAAGACTATCTGATAATAGTTTTTTTGGCTGATGCAATTTACAACTGTTGCCTCAAATTCAGACAAGTAGGCATCTTTATAATACAAGGTATCAAATTCATTCATCATAATCTTCTCCTATAAAATCATTGTGAAATTCTCTTAATATAATACATCACATTTCTCCAAAAAAGAAAACATTCTAAAAGGTAAGTGATAGAAATAAATATGACGATAATATTTAAGATAAACCTCGATAAAAGTATAATTTCTACCGAGGTTTACCCAATTATCCCAATTTATCAAATTTTAGTCACAAACTCCAATAGGCCGCTTGTCACAACACTTATTTCTTCATCAATCCATCTCTTGTCCGATGTGTCAAGTTTTCCAATGTACCCCTTGTCACTAAAAGTCATTTTTAATCTTCTGACAATATCATTCACGGTATTTTCCTTCATCGTTGTGTCATTGAATATATATGTATCCAAAGCTACCATCAATTTAACTCTATCAACAGAATCCTTCAAGTAATACATATCATATACATCCTTATACCTTGTTGAAAACGGACCGAATTTAAGAAGCGAACGCAGTTTTTCTGCAAACATCTGCTCATCAGAATTAATCAACAAGCTTGCTCCTTCATCATCGTACGCAATATCAAAGCAATACTCTTCCTGCTCCAGTTCAAATCGATTATGTACTCCTAAATCAATCTTGCTTCTAACCCGATTTCTCTCGGCATCTTCAATCAAGATAAATACTTGCTTTCCGCTATAATCCTGTTGTTTCAACTCTTCAATCTTCCCTAACCTGCTAATCGTTATTCCATCAAGACAATTCAGTTTGTTTATAAACGCATCTATCGAATCATCTGCTAATGAATACTTAATAAAATCTATGTCCAAATCCTGCGTAGCTCTTCTAACATTATTGGTCTTGCTACGCATAACCACACCACCTTTAATTGTTACATTTCTTCTCAACGGTCCAATCGATATTGCTTTTAACACAATATCCTGACATACTTTCGCCGCCGCCTTATCTCCGTGATAACCATTTTCATTTGCTTCTTTAATAAGCTTCTGTATATTTATTATCATAAAACCTCCAATCTTAGTGTCTCCATTACCATGTTTGACTTTGGTAATTTATAAGAATATTCTGCAACTAAAGTCATATCCAGTTCATGAACAATCTTTCTATAACTAGCAATTAATTCTTTGTACAAATCAAAAGAAAATTTTCTTTTATTCCGTATCAGTTCCACAAGAAGACGCTCTTTATCATAAATTACAATATCCACACCATCATAATTCATCGTAGTTTTGCCCATATCAAAGGCTTCGCTGTTTTCATAAAATTGCTTCACTCTTTCATCACTGATTTTTCTTGTATTTTTCGGTGTCGCAACATAATAAAAATCCGGTATGGTATCCGTCAATCCATAGTAATAAAAGGCACTATTCAAAGTTATAATTGCATTGGGATATTTCTTAGAAATAATCGCCAGCTCTGGCACATATCTCTTATCCGAATAGATACCTTTTTCATTTACATACAGTTCTCCTTCTTGAACGCATTTTTTAATTTTATAATACGTTCCATATTTTTCCAAACACTCCTGATATGACAGCAACATTTTCCTTCACCCTCTTTCAAGTAATTGTAGGTATTAAAATTTATTTTACCTACATTTACTTAAATTATATCATACAAATCAGAATAATCAAGAATTTCTAAAGGGAATGTAGGTGTTTTTGAGCCATTTGAGCAGACTACAACTTCATCATAGTATCCCGGCTTTTATACAAAAACTTCTCATCTACAACAATATATTTGTCCCAGACTTACTCCTACCAATCTTCTTGTGGATTATCTTTTATTGTGACAGACACACTGATATTATACATCCTAAAGTTTCCGCAATTACTTTTGCAATCAGGACACCGCACTTTTTCTTTTGTTCATCGCTTCTTTCTGCAAAGCATTTTATATCTATATGAGTCATATCGTCTCACATCATTTCTTTAAAGAATAATATAAAACCGCAGTTCTTGTCCGAAAGCCTTATCACAACATAAAACAATCCCTTTTACTCTCGAACAAACTTTATTATATTACGCTAATTATAATAAAGCAGCCGCTTACCCATTCAATAAGCAAGCGGCTTTATCATTAACTCACCTCAAACTGTTTCAATGCATCCTTTATCGCTTCCACTTTCTCTGAAGTCGGACGCTTCCTCGGCTGTTTCTATTATTCTATCGCATTAGTAGCATCGTATGTTGGCATGCCAAATCTCTCTTTTCCTCTGCGATATATGCGGCATGTACTTTGAAGCCGGATTTAGCTTCTATGTATTCCTTTATCATAGTTCACTCGCTCTTTCAGCAAAATTATCAAGCGGAAATTTTCCATTACCTTCGCCAAACTCAACTTTTACGCTGATATGTCCGCCTAGGTTTTGTGGGAAAGCAGTACAACCGTCTCCACATGATATGTATTTGGGAACATATCAACCGGAATGATCTCTTTAATATCGTAGTTGTCCTTTAAAAGGGCTAAATCTCTAGCTAAAGTTGAAGGACCGCAAGAGATATATACAATTTTCGGGCTGTTAAGACTAAGCAAAGTATCGATAGTCTGTTTTGAACAGCCTTTTCTTGGCGGATCGACAAAAATACAGTCAAAATGTACTCCTTCTTCAAGCAATTGTTTTGTTACTGTCTGAGCATCACCGCAAATAAATCTGGCATTTGTAATCTTATTGATATCACAGTTCTTTCTCGCATCATCAATGGCCTGTTGCACTATCTCAACTCCATAAACCTCTTTAACAAACTTACTTAAAGATAAACCTATGGTTCCGACCCCACAATACAAATCCAACACCCGATCATTCTCGCTCAATTGAGCCAGCTCAATTGCCTTCTGATACAGTATTTCAGTCTGATAAGTATTGACTTGATAAAAACTATGTGAAGAAATCAAATAGCGATTGTCACATAACTTATCTTCAATATACCTATCACCATATAAAAGATAATCCTGATCTGAAAGAACTACATTTGTATCTTTATCATTATGATTAAGAATAACCGATTTGATTTCAGGCTGGTAATTAACTAACTCTTTAATAAATTCATTAATTCCGTCAACCTTTTTTTGATAGCTGACTAAAACAACCATCATCTGATTGGTTCTTGACATTTCCCTGATCATCACATATCTGATGATATCCATGTAGTTATACCGGTCAAACATTTCTTTGATCTTTTTGATCAGATTATTGGTTTTTTCGCTTTGCAGATAACAATAGTCAATATCTATAATATCGTGAGAATTATAGCGATAGAAACCCATAATCGTTTTATTATTTTTATCCTTGCCGACCGGTAAAATCACTTTATTGCGATAGTCATAAGGCTTTTCCATCGTTATGATATCGCCGACCTCAATATCCAATTTCGCAATGTTACGGATATCATTTTGAACGACATTTCTTTTAAACTGACCCTGGTGGCGATAAGAAAAATGCTGTAATTGACACCCGCCACACTGTTTGCCGAAGCTGCAGACCATTTCAGCTCTCTGAGTGGAAACGGTAAGTAATTTCATTAATCTGCCATAAGCGAAGTTTTTCTTTACTAAAGTGATAAGAATTTCTCCTTCTTCACCAACCAGCATTCCTTTAACAAAAACACAAAAAGTGTCGTATTTAACGACACCTAAACCATCATAAGTATAATCAATGCATTTACCGCTTATCAATTGATTCTTATTCATAATAGCCGTACGAAGAATAGGCACTGGCATCAACATCACTGTCATCCTGAGGATGAGTTAATTGATAAGCTAAATCTGCATCAATCGGTTCACTATAATTTTGATATTTATAGGTTTCCATATTTGATGTTTTATAGATTGTCACAATTCTGACATCTTCCAACTGCATATTATCATAAACTACAATTTCCAAGTCATACTGTTTGAAATCGCCGTCTCTGGTGAAATAAGTAGCGATTGGAATTTGAGCATCAACAATCTGATAAATATCGGTACACAACTGTTTATATTGTTCATCCGTATATGTATCATCACTGTCAACCAAAATTCTCAAGGTTTCAACAGCCAGATTTACTTCCACATTTTCCACCCCGTCTAATTGGTTAATCTGGGTGTTAATCGAAGTTAAATCTTCTTCCTTAATATTGTAGATGATCGAATCTTTTATTCTGTCACCTAAAATAGGAACATTGCTTTCCTGTGAAGCCTGATATAAAAGATACAGGAAATAACATACTGGAATCATTAACATAACAAAACTTAACCAGAAAAACCAGTTAAATCCCAGTCTGTCTTCTTTCCTTCTTTTAACTTTATTTACGTTGTTTTCTGACATTCTAAATCACCTTACACTAATATTGTACACTATTTTAACTTTCTTGCAACAAACCAACTCTTAATAATTCATTAACAAAGTCCTGTTCAGTCAATAAGTCGATTGATAATTCCACCGCCTTAGTATATTTTGAACCCGGCTCATTACCATAAATAACATAGTCGGTTTTACTGCTGACTGAAGATGAGACTTTAGCACCTAACTGATCAAGATAAGTGGCAGCCTGACTTCTGGTAAGTTTCTCAAGTGAGCCGGTCAAAACTACAGTTTTACCGGTTAAAAATGAAACATAGGTCTCAGCGTTACTATAAACCATATTCACCTTAAACGACATTAAGTTTTCAATCAATTCCCTGTTTTTCTTTTGGGCAAAGAAGTTGACGATATTATCAGCCATAATCGGACCGATATCGTTAATAGCTGTCAGCTGTTGGAATGTTGCGGTCATTAAATTATCCATCGTCAAGAAATTCTTAGCTAAAATAGTAGCAGCTTTTGCACCGATTTGGCGAATTCCCAAACCGAATAACAGTTTATCCAAATTGTTTGATTTGCTCTTTTCAATCGCAGCTGTTAGATTATCAAAAGACTTGCTGCCCATTTTATCCATCTTCATTATCAGGTCTTTATTATCCTTCAAACGATAGATGTCCTCCACACTGTTTAAGATGCCTTCATTGTGGAAAGCTTCAACCTTCTTTTCGGCCAGTCCTTCAATATTCATCGCATCCCGACTGGCAAAATGAGCAATACTTTCCACTATCCGTGCCTTACATTCAATATTCTGGCAATAATAATCGGCTTCATCAATCGAGCGATGCAGTAAAGTACCGCAAACCGGACAAACCTTTGGAAACTGATATGGCTTACTGTCAGGATTTCTTTTTTCCATTACTACTTTAACCACCTCAGGAATAATGTCACCGGCTTTATGAACAACTACCTGATCCGATATTCGGATATCTCTTTCGATAATAAAATCTTCATTATGCAAAGTGGCATAGCTAACAGAAGTCTGAGCAATTTCAACCGGGGTTAGCTTGGCATTTGGTGTCACCTTGCCGGTTCTGCCGACCGTGCAGAAGATATCTTCAAGAGTCGTTATTACCTCAGCTGCCGGAAATTTATAAGCAATCGCCCATTTCGGGTATTTGACGGTGTAGCCCAGCTGTCTTTGCAGTCGCAAATCATTAACCTTTATCACCATTCCATCAATATCATAAGGCAGACTGTCTCTTTTATCCGCCATTTGATTGATAAATTCCCATACTTCATCGATGTTATGACAAATTCTTCTTTCCGGATTAACCCTAAAGCCTTGCTGAGTTAAAAACTGCAGACACTCTTGGTGAGTCGGGATATTCATATCAAAACCATCAGGTAAATGATACCAAAAAGCCTGTAAACCTCTTTGTCCGGCTATGGTTGAATCTAACTGTCTAATTGAACCGCTGGCCGCATTTCGACAATTAGCAAATACTGCTTCACCATTTTCCCTTCTTTGACGGTTCAGCTTTTCAAATGAGCTTTTAGGCATATAAACTTCGCCCCGAACATCCAGTTGACCCTGATAAGGGATTTCCATCGGAATGGATTTTATCGTTCTGACATTATTGGTAACATCTTCTCCAACCTTGCCATCCCCACGGGTTACGGCTCTGACAAATTTACCGTTAGCGTATTGTAAACTCATCGCCAATCCGTCGATTTTTAGTTCAACAACATATTGAACTTCTCCGACCTCATCAACGATACGCCGGTCAAACTCCATAATATCCTCTTTGTTATAACTATTGGCCAAAGATAACATATTTTTAGTATGAACTACTTTTTCAAAGCCCTTAGCCACATAGCCCCCAACTCGATTGGTCGGGGAATTGATATCATAATATTCCGGATGAGCAATTTCCAAATCTTTTAACTCTTTTAGTAACAAATCATACTCATAATCGCTTACGGTCGGATTATCCAGGACATAATACTGATAATTGTACTGGTTAAGCATTTTTCTTAATCTTTCAATATGTTCTCTGATTTCTTCTGCCATACTTCCTCCTAATCTGTCATTTTATGTAATTTTGGAAATGACGCTGCTATTAGTTTTATCCCGTAAGGAAAACTAAAAGCGATTTGAACATTATCTCCGTCAACTTTTAAGACGATCCCTTCACCAAACACATCATGGTAAACTTTATCATTTTTGCGATAAATTCCTTTGCCGGCAACAGCGGACGGCTTGTTATGCTCGGACTTTACAGAGTAATTGCCAGCATAGAAATAATCATCTCTGTTCGTTTTACTGTAATCCTTTAGATATTGACTGTCAATCTCTTCAATAAATCGGCTTGGTTTCTTTTCAGCTCCCTCAGAATATGAATAACCTCTGTTATCAGTTAAAATCAAAACTTTTCTGGCTCTGGTAAATGCCACATAAGCTAGACGACGCTCCTCTTCCAGCCCTTTCATACCTGATTCTTCGATTGCTCTCTGGCTTGGGAAAATGCCATCGGATAATCCACAGACAAAAACAACATCAAATTCCAGTCCTTTAGCGGCATGTACTGTCATTAGCCTCAGTACATTACCGTCGCTGTTATTTTGAATATCGGTATATAAAGCAACATTGGCTAAGTAGTCATCGATTGTTGCCCCATCATTGGCTTTAGAAAAGAAATCAATGTCATTCATCAATTCTTTGATATTATCCAGTCTTTCCTGATCTTCCTGTTCCTTGCTGTTGACTAACATATCCTTATAACCCGAACCTTCAAATACGATATTAAAAATATCGACAAGAGATTTATTCTGACACTCTTCACTCAAATCTTCAATTAATTGCTTATAGGCTTGGATTTTTTTAGCCGCAGCGCCTTCATAAAGGTCAATTGCCTGATATAAAGACACCTTGTTCTTTCTGGCACAATTAAACAGGTCATCTACGCTTTTTTCTCCGATTGCTCTTTTCGGAATATTGATTGTTCTTTTTACAGAAATGTCATCTCTGACAGTCAACATTCTTAAATAACAAAGCATATCTTTTATTTCCTTACGCTCGTAAAATCGAATACCGCCATAGATGATATAAGGAATATGAAAATCCACCAGCTTTTTTTCTATTGAGCGGGAAAGATAGTTACTGCGGTATAAAACGGCAATATCTTGATAATTGTAGCCTTTTGTCAAAAAAGCGTTAGTCTTTTCTACGATATACATCGCTTCATTATCTTCGCTGCCGGCGGAAAAATGAATAATCTTATCACCCTCGCTGTTTTGAGAGATTAAATCTTTTTTTACTCGGTTTTTATTATTGGCAATTAAACTATTGGCACCATTTAAGATATTCTGGGTCGAACGATAGTTTTGATTTAAGATAATCGTTTCGGCATTTTTAAATCTCTTATCGAAATCCATAATGATATTGATATCAGCCCCACGCCAGCTGTAAATAGTCTGATCGGGATCACCGACTACATAAATATAAGATGTAGGACTAGCTAACTGACAAATCAGCTGAAACTGGATTTTATCGATATCCTGAAACTCATCAACTAAGATAAACTGGAATTTCTTCTGCCATTTCTCCCTGATGTTGTTATGAGTTTTCAAGATCTGATTGGTATAGATTAACAAATCATCAAAATCCAGATAATACTGCTGTTTACATTTCTCTAAATAGTATTGATAAGCCTTGGCATACATTAAATAAGTATCATTCAGCGCTGTTTCATAGGCTTCAAGATAATCTACCCCGGCGGCTTTATTATTGGAAATATAGTCAAGAATTTTATTTACTTCACCTTTACGGTTATCTAATTCATATTCTTTGATTGCTTCTTTAATAATTGATTTTTGGTCCTCCTGATCAATGACGGAAAAATTACTCGGATAGTCAATTACTTTGATTTCCCGACGCAAAAAATACAGACAAAAAGAATGGATAGTGGAAATGAAACTGCCGTTGACGTTGTCATCAACCATCTTTTCGATTCTGTCCTTCATTTCTTTAGCAGCTTTATTAGTAAAAGTAATAGCCAAAATATTTCCGGGAGCGATTCCCCAATTGTTAATCAAATAGAGAATTCGAGTTGTTAAAACTCTGGTTTTGCCGCTGCCGGCCCCGGCAATTACTCTTACATATTGACTGTCTGTTGTTACAGCCTGTAATTGTCTATCGTTCAAACTAGCTAAAAAATCTTCCATACATTAACCAACCCTTATAATTATACCATTACTTTTTTTTAGTGGGTTGTGTGATATAATTGTTTTGGTGATTTTATGATAGTAGTAGCAGATAAATGGCAGGATTACCAGCTGATTGATGCTGGCGGAAAAGAAAAACTGGAAGTATGGAAGGATATTACTTTGGTAAGACCCGACCCCCAGGCGATATGGGCTAAAAGCAAGGATCGCCGCTGGGATAAGTATGATGCGATTTATCACAGAAGTGATAAAGGAGGAGGAAGCTGGCAATTCAACAAACAGCTGCCTCAATACTGGACGATTAATTATCGTGATATGGTCTTTAAAGTTTCACCGACCAATTTCAAACATACCGGTTTGTTCCCTGAGCAGGCCAGTAACTGGGACTGGATGGCTGATATCATTAAAAAGTCGACCCAGCCGATCAAAGTATTAAATCTTTTTGCCTATACCGGTGCTGCCAGTATTTCGGCCTCAAAAGCCGGAGCTTGCGAAGTAGTCCATTTAGATGCTGCAAAAGGTATGGTAAACTGGGCAAAGGAAAATATGATATTGAATAATCTTCAGGATCATACCATCCGTTTTATCGTCGATGATGCCTTAAAATTTGTCAAAAGAGAGCTAAACCGAGGCCATCAATATCAGATTATCTTAATGGATCCTCCTTCTTATGGTCGAGGCCCCAATAATGAATTATGGAAAATTGAAGATAAATTGGAAGAATTAGTTTCCTCGGCCGTAGAATTGTTGGCTGATGACTGCGTGGCCTTTCTGGTAAACGGCTATACGACCGGCTTTTCACCGATTGCTTTAGACAATATTATGAGGAAATATCTTCTAAAGAGATTTCCGGATGGCACCATTAATACAGTTGAATTGGCCCTGCCGATTAAAGACAGCAAGATGTTATTGCCTTGCGGAATTTCCGGACGATTTGAAAGATGATCGAGATCCTTTACGAAGACAACCACCTTCTTGTGGTAGTTAAACCCGCCAATATGGCAGTTAATTCAGACAGTTCAAACGATTTGGATTTGTTAACCTATCTAAAACAGTATCTGAAAGAAAAATATCATAAACCCAACAATGTATATTTAGGTTTGGTACACCGGTTAGACCGTCCGGTAGCAGGAATTATGGTCTTTGCGAAAACTTCAAAAGCAGCCGCAAGACTAAGCCGCGATATGCAGAACAATCTTTTTAAAAAAGAATATCTGGCAGTAATTTGCGGCAATTGTGATGATAAAGGTCAGCTAACCGACTATTTAACCAAAGACCATAAAACCAACATGGTAGCTGTGACAGATGCCCAAAATGGCAAGCTCGCTTCGCTTGAATATGAAAAACTTCAGCAGTTTAATCAGCTGACACTGGTAAAAATATTGCTTCACACCGGTCGTTCTCATCAAATTAGAGTGCAGTTTGCCAGCAGAAATATGCCATTATGGGGAGATCAGCGCTATAACAAAAACGCGAAGGTAGCTCAACAGATTGCTCTGTTTGCTTACCGATTATCATTTCCTCATCCCACAACTAAACAGCTTATGACTTTTGAGGTGTTACCTGAAAAGATTAAACCTTTTAATTTATTCAATATAGCGAGGTAAACTATGAAGAAAAAAATAATTACCCTTTCATCATTTATAGTTGTATTAACTATCACCCTGTTTGTCCTGATTTATTTATGCTTTTTCAGCGATAAATATTTCAAAAATCTCGGTTACACCAATCAGGACATCAAGTTGTTTCATAAATACAAAATTGAAAATCAAATAACGCAATATAACCAATCCTTTGTTTATGCGTTACATTCCAATGATTTTAACGAAAAGAATATTGATTACTACCTTTTATTCGACGGTCAATTAGACTATACCGATTCGATCAACAGTTTGGCAGAAATGTATACGCTTCAGCAGATGCAGCAAATAAAAGCCGTCCTGACTTCAGATCAGACCGTGGAATTGATTGAAACCGATAAGATTGAAAACATTGACAGTTTTATCCAGTTATATAATAAGGGCTACGGTATCAAAGAAAGTGTTATTCTCGCAAATAATATTGGCAGTGATCAATTGTCACAGTTTTTAACCATCAAGCTGGAAGATTCCGTTGAAAGTTTTGTCAGTTTGATAAAGAAGGGCTACGATAGTTCCACTTTAATCAACTTATACAACCAGCTCGGTGAAGAAAAATTTGCCCTGTTAACCGACTTTAACTATTTCCCGGATTTAGATGACTATCTAAGCTGTGAAGGCTTTAATTTTAATCTGTTAGCTCGCTACAGATGGTATCAGGATAGCCAGGCAGTTTCAATCGAAAAAGCTGTTAATGATGTCAACAAGAATTACGATTTCATTGAAGACCCTGATTTCTCTGAGTTCTATGCTAATGCCAGTTTATGCCAGCAGGACAGTTTAACCATGGTTGTCAGCAAATCTTCCTATTTAACCGAGGACTATATTCCCGATGATTTAGCGGAAATTGACAGTGATTACCGTAACGGAAACATTACTTTAAATGCCGATGCGATAGCCGCATTCATACAAATGAGTGATGACTGTTATCAGCAGACTGACCGCAGAATTTTGATTGTTGCCGGATATCGCAGTTATCAAGCGGAAGAAAGTTTATATAACGATTATTTAGCCAACAGTGATCTGCAAGATGATTCCGCTCTTGACTCATATACGACAAAACCCGGTTACAGTGAACATCAAACCGGTTTAGCAATTGATATTTGTCAAAAGAATTACAGTTACAACGAATATGATGAATGTATTTCCTCGGATTGGGTTTACGAAAACTGCTATAACTACGGTTTTATTTTAAGATATCCTTCTTCAAGGGCATTTATCACCGGCAGTTATTTCACCAGTTACCATTACCGCTATGTCGGTTTACAGCCAGCCAAAATAATTAAAACTTTCAAACTTACCCTGGAAGAATATAATTGCTTATTCAGCGAACAATAGTGCTATAATTTATCAATAAAGGGGATTTAATATGAAACTTAAAAACAGTTTTTTCTACACATTACGCCAAGCACCCAAAGACGAAGAATCTGATAGTGCCATTTTGCTTACCAGAGCTGGCTTTATCAAGAAAACATCGGCCGGGGACTATATGTTTATGCCTTTAGGCCATAAGGTTAAACGCAATATAGAAAATATCATTCGAGAGGAAATGGATAACATTGATTCTCAAGAGTTAGTAATGCCTTGTCTTTTACCGGAAGATGTCTATATCTCTTCGGGAAGAAGAGCCAATTTCGGCAGCAGTATGTTTGCGCTAAAAGACAGAGGCGGTAAACAAATGGTGTTAGGACCAACCCATGAAGAATTATTTGCGATGGCCGCCGCAATGAAGATTAATTCCTACAAGGATTTGCCTTTGTCTTTATATCAAATTCAAACCAAATTCAGAGATGAAGCCAGACCACGTTTCGGCTTAATCAGAGTTAAGGAATTCGTTATGAAAGACGCTTATACCTTTGACAAGGATTTAGCCGGGCTGGACTTGTCATATCAAAAAATGTTTGAGGCTTATCACAGGATCTTTACCAGATTACACGTCAATTACAAGGTAGTCAGAGCTGATACCGGTGTTATGGGCGGCTTGCTTTCCGAAGAATTCCAGGCCATCAGCCCAATCGGAGAAGATACTCTGGTATTATGCGATAAATGCGACTTCTCAAGTAATATCGAAATAACGCAGCATATTGTCGATCAAAAGGACGACAGTCAACCGGAAGAATTACAATTAGTTGAAACTCCCGGCTGCAAATCCATCGAAGAAGTTTGTCAATTATTACAAATGCCGCTAAGTAAGGCAGTAAAGGCTTTACTGATGAATGTCGATGAAAAGCTGGTTGTATTCTTTATCAAAGGTGATCGCCAATTAAACGAAACCAAGGCCTTAAAATTGCTTAAAGCCAAAGAGCTGGGCTTTGCCAACGACCAGCTGATTGCCACTTCCAACGCTGTCAGCGGGTTTACCGGACCGATCGGATTAGAAGCTACCATCGTTATCGATGAAGAAGTATTACAGATGAAGAACTTTATCGTCGGAGCAAACAAAGAAAATTATCATTACATTAACGCTAATGTAACTGACTTCAAATATGATATTGTCGGTGATATTGTCAATGTTAAGGAAAATGATCAATGTCCTTGCTGCGGCGGCCGATTGTATTTCACTAAGGGAATAGAAGTCGGAAATACCTTCAAGCTGGGAACAAAATATTCTCAGGCAATGAACTTAAATTATCAGGATGCTTCAGGAAAGCTACAACCTGTCTATATGGGCAGTTACGGTATCGGAGTTGGCAGAGTTATGGCCGCAATTGCCGAACAGAATCACGATGAAAACGGCTTAATCTGGCCGATTAATATCGCTCCTTATAAAGTATGCATCGTCATTGCCAATACCAAAGACCAAACTCAGCTGGATTTGGCTAACCGGATTTATGACAACTTAGTTAGTGAAGGAATTGAACCGTTGTTAGATGACCGTGATGAAAGAGTCGGGGTTAAGTTTAAGGATATGGAATTAATCGGTATTCCGATTAGAATTACAGTCGGAAGAGATGCGGTTAATAATCAAGTCGAATATATCCTGAGAACCGAAAGCGAAAAACAGTTAATCTCTTGGCAACAGGCAATCGAAAATGTCGTACAGTTAGCCCAAGAAAAGTAAAAAGATAAACGATTGTTGTCAAATGACGGCAATCGTTTTACTTTACCTGTATTATCGTCTGTGCTATACTTTTTAACGGTGATAAATATGAAATTAAGAAAACTTACATTAACTGCCTTATTAACGGCAGCCTGCTATATCGGCTTCAGTTTCTTTCAAATAAAAATACCGACAGTAGCCGGATATACATCTTTCCACTTAGGCAATGTAATATGCGTACTTGCCGGACTTCTGGTTGGACCGGTTTGCGGAGGTATTGCCGGAGCTATCGGAATGGGAATAGGAGATTTATTGGATCCTGTTTATCTTATCACAGCACCTAAAACCCTGATTTTGAAATTCATTATGGGTTTTTTAGCCGGCTATATTTCTCATAACATTTTTAATTTGAAACAGAAACAAGGTAAAGAATTAGTTATTTATACTATCATTACTATCTGCGTAACGATGCTTGTTAATATCATTTTAGAGCCGACTTTCTCTTATGTATATTATCAATTCTTGCTCAATAATTCTCAAAAAGCGGCCGGTTATTTATCGATTGCTAAATGGATTACCACGACCACCAATGCTGTATTGTCAATCATTTGTGCTACACCATTGTATATCGCTTTAAAAGGATTAACGGTTGAATAATTTCTTTTACAACGCATTTTAAAAGCTTGCTTAATTATGCAAGCTTTTTTATTAGATAATCTTGAAATGTTTTAAGGCGTTATAGACTCCGTCAGCTTCGATATCACTGGTAATATAATCAGCTGCCTGTTTAGCCATATCCTTGCCGTTTCCCATACAAACTCCGATACCGCACATCTTTAACATTTCAACATCGTTACCGGCATCGCCAAAGGCCATACACTGATCTAAGGTTATATTCAGCATTTGACATATCTGATGAATTGCTTTACCCTTATTTGCCTGATTGCTCCAGCACTCACAGCCATCACCATAGCCTTCGCAGAAATTTAAATCCGGAAATACTTCTTTTAATTTCATCGCTTCCTTATTGGCAGAATACATAAAGAAATCCAGTGGAGCATGAGTTTTATGATAATCTTTCGTCAAAGTATTATCGTGAAGATTATCCTTGGAAATGGCCTTGTTACAATATTGGCTGACGAAATCATCATAGCGATGATAAATCATAAAATCATTGGGAAATTTAATGCCGAACGGATAATCTCTTTGTAAACATATTTCCATTAGTTTATTAAGTTTATCCTCATCAATCGGGGTATTAATCAGACAATTGCCTTGAGAATCGGAAATACAGGTGCCGTTAACGGTAATATAATAATCCGGTTTGACTGAATCTTTAATGTCCTGATGTAAAAAAGAGTAACCTCTGCCGGTTGCGACAATCACTACTATCCCCTTTTCCTTAGCCTTATTAATCGCCTCTACTGCACTTTTTTCCACATAGTATTTGCCATATTTGATGAGCGTATCATCGATATCAAAAAATAATGCTTTTATCATAGCGGATTTTCCTATAAAGCGTAGTAAACACGATTTTCCTTTCTTTTTGATGCGGTCGGTTTTTCATCACAATAGCCTAAAAGACAATTACCGATTCCTTCATAGTCGCCTTCAATGCCCAGCTGGTGCAAGATTTCTTTGCCTTCTTCAGTTTCAAACATTTCTTTGGCCCGATGAATCCAACAAGATGATATACCCAAACTTTCTGCTGCCAACATTAGATTTTCCATCACCAAACTACCGTCATAAACATGGGTATGACAATTCTTATCAGCCAGCACGATAATTACCGTATTGGCGCCATAGAAAGGATCAACCTGATAGCTGTTACCAACCGAGGTTTGATTTAATCTTCTCAGCTGATCAAGTAACTGCTTATTTCTGACAACCAGCATAATAGCCGACTGCAGGTTTCTGCCACTTGGAGCATATAAACCGGCTTCAATAATAGTCTGCAAATCCTGATCTGACACTTGTTTGTCATTATATTTTTTGACACTTCTTCTGTTTAAGATATCTTCTAAAGTTTTATTCATACTATCCACCTCTTTATAAATAGTATAATTCATTTTATTGACAATATAAAAGAAAAAATATGTTCAAACTTTTGCGACTATTTTAAAGTTTTAATTCTTACTATCAAATTTTCAATTAGACCATATCAATCTTTTCTTTTTAATTGCAATGCTATCTTAATTATGGTAAATTGATTGGGGTGATTTTTTATGGACATTGAAGGTGTTATATTTGATATGGATGGAACTATTTCCGATTCGGAAAATGTCTCAAAGGATGTATTAACTTCGCTTATGCAAAAAGAAGGCTATCCTTTTTATTTTGAACATTTTATCAATGTAATCGGCATTAATAAAAGCCAGTCAATCGAATATCTGTCAACCTTTACTTTTGATGATAAAAAATCTGATGAAATTCTAACTCATTCCGGTCAAATCATGAACCAATTACTGCAGCAGGGAAAAATCCCGCTGAAAAAAGGAGCCATGGAAATCATCAATTGGCTAAACGAAATTCATTTTCCCATCGCCTTGGCAACCAGTGCTCCAATGGAAAAGATTAAATACACTTTTAACGGCAACGGTTATGAAGTTCCGTTTAAAAACATCGTGACTGGCGATATGGTCAGATACTCTAAACCCCACCCGCAGATCTTTCTGTTGGCGGGAGAAAAAATGAATGTACCGATTGAAAACTGTCTTGTGATAGAAGATTCTTATAATGGCATAAAAGCCGCCCTGAAAGCTAAAGCCATTGCCTGTATGGTGCCTGATTTACTGCCACCCAATCAAGAGATATTGACTCAAAATGTCATGATAAAAAATGATTTAACCGAAGTTAAATCATGGCTTGAGCAATACGTAAACCCTTAGGCAAGTGGTTTTTCAAAGTTGAGCCATCGCCTTTAACAAAACCTAACGGCTGATTAAGATAACAGATTTGGATATAACCTTTATATCCTTTTTTTGTGATCGAATTACCGCTGAGAAATGCGGTAACATCCGTCTTATCGGTTAAGTTGAGCTGTTTATCAAAGTGATAAGAAAGATATCCGTGATGAGCCGGCTCAAAGCGATTCTTTTCAAGAGTGCCTAACAAAATACCCGAGCGGATGATATTGCTGTTTAAAGTGATTAATTTTTCTTTTGAACAGAATACCTTATCGGAAATAATCGTGTAATTCAAAGGCATTTTTAAGTTTTCTTCTATAAACTGATCAACCAGTTTGTTCTTGCTGAAATTTAATCTTTTCAATTTAGCAGGCGATGTCTTGGCTGTTTTGATCATTTTAGCGACAAAATGTCCTTCACCCTGCTGATAAGGAAAGATTCTGGCAGTTAAGCCTTCCCGGTCAAAGCCTTTTTCTTTTCCGGGTACATTTGCCTCAACCAAAATCATATCGGAATGTTTGCTTAAAAACATTTCAACCACATCTTCGTTTTCGTAGCGGTTATAGGTACAAGTCGAATACAGCAAAGTCCCGTTTTCTTTCAAGGCTACGTAAGCATTTTCCAAAATGTCCAGCTGCCTTTTCTGACAGGCCAATTCCAGTTTAAGGCAATAGTCATTTACCGTTAAAGGATATTTTTTAAACATACTGGCCCCGGAGCAGGGAGCATCAACCAAAACCTTATCAAAAACTGCCCTAAGCTGAGGACATAAGCTTCCGGTAGGACTGTTTGTCAACAAATAATTGTCATAACCCCATCTTTCCAGATTACTTAAATAAGTATTTGCCCTTTTTTTATCATATTCGTTGCACAATAAAAAGCCATCCGGTCCTAACCTGTTTAATATCTGAGTGCTTTTTCCACCCGGAGCGCCGCATAAATCCAAAACATAATCATCTGCTTTTACATCTAAAGCATTGACGGCACAGCTTGCTGAGGGTTCCTGCAAATAATACAGTCCACTGTTATGAAAAGGATGATTGCCCAATTTACTGTCACTGTCAATTAAGTAAGTATTCTTATCAAAAATGCAGGGTTTTGACAAGTCAAAATGCTCCTTTAGAAATTCATAATCGGTTTTTTTGGTATTAATTCGCAAAGCCTTCGCCAGCGGTTTATCCAATGAAGCTAAGAAAAGCTCATACTTTTCCTTTGATAACAGCTGCTTCATTTCATCAAGAAAATAACTATTGTCAATCATAACTACTTAATAAACCCGAAGTAAACAATAACAAGAATACCCAAGATGATGCGATAAATGCCAAACGCCTTAAAGTCATGCTTTTTAATATAATTCATCAAGAATTTTATCGACACTACTGATACAATAAACGCAACAATTGTGCCTACCGATAAGACAACCCATTGAATTAAATTAAAACCGAAGCCGCATTTTAACAGTTTCAGCATGGTTGCACCGGCCATAACCGGAATAGCCATAAAGAAAGAAAATTCCGATACCGCTTCCTTAGAAACACCTAAAATGCGTCCGCCAATTACCGTCGAGCCGCTTCGACTGGTTCCCGGTATCAAAGCCAACATTTGAAATAATCCGATATTAGCGGCCGTAATATAATCTATCTCTTCCAGCGTGTTCATACTTTGCTGAATATGACAGCTCTCCACAATGATAAAGATAATACCGTAAATAATTAAGGCTAAGGCAATAACTAGCGGTTTATACAGATAGGTATCAATGAAATCATCAAATAAAACACCGACTATACCGGCAGGAATACAGCCGACCAAGACCTTAGACCACAAAATCCAAACACTTTTTCTTTCCTGCTTAGTTGTGTGTTTAAAATCAAACGGCCACAATTTATGAAAGTACAATACGACAACCGCCATAATTGAACCAAGCTGAATTACCACAAAAAAAGTATTAACAAAATCGGTGTCAAAGTTTAACTGTAAGAACTCATTGATAAGTATCATATGTCCGGTTGAAGAAATCGGTAAATACTCTGTAATTCCCTGAACAATTCCCAATAATACCGACTTAATAATTTCCCATAAATACTGCATTTTATTTTTCTCCTCAAACTATTTAATTGCCAAGCTGTTTTTTTCTGACAGAACTGATTTTTCTGAATAAATCACAAAGCGCCCAACCAATTGACATACCTAAAGCAATGCCCAAAGCTGTCAAAAAGGTGTTTACCCCATATTGCCAAGCCAAAGCATTATTTTGACTGACAATATTTTCAATACAATAATATAATGATCCTCCCGGCACGAGAGGTAAAAAAGCCACCATAAAGAAAGTTGTGGAAGGGGCTTTAAAAACCCTGGCCATTATTTCTGAATATAAATCACAGCCAAAACCGGCTAAAAAAGAAGTCATAAAGACATTTAACTTCAAAAAGTCGCTGCAAAACAAGTAAATGACTATACCGATAACCCCGCCGCAGGAACCGATAAACAGATTTCTTTTACGGACATGAAATAGATAGCCAAAGCCCATACTGCCGAAAAATGCGCCGATTAATTTTATAACATACCCACTCATACGATAAACAAACCCTTAAAAATATACATACTTCCGAAAAAGCCGAACACAACAGCGCCGGCTAATAAAGTAGCCTCAATAAAACGTAATGCGCCCGACAAGGTATCACCCAGTAAGGTATCACGCAGAGAATTGGTAAACATTACCCCCGGGATAAACAGCATAACCTCAGCAATTGTCAAAATATCCTGATGACATTGCGGAATTAAATAGGCCAAAAAACAGGTAATCAAACCGGTAATGAAACAACCGACAAACTTGAAAATCATCGAATTCATACAAATCGGCTCAATATATTTCTGCATTAGAAATACCAGTATGCCAACCAGTGAAGCGAAAATTACATCGTAGATATTTCCACCGAAAAACAAGGCAAATGCCCCTGAAGAAACAATATCGCCGACAAACAGCTCGGTCATATTCTGCTTTCGGTCGACAATCTGATTAACTTCGGCTTCCAGTTTGTCAACATCAAGCGGATTTTTGCAGACTTTTCTGCTTAAAGCATTCAATTGTTCCAATCTGGTCAAATCAATATAGCCGAACTGCTTAATTCGTTTGGTTGTGGTAACCTGATTATCATCAAAATTCAAAGTCAGAATAATGCAGGAAGTAATGACAAAAACATTAACATTATTAGCACCGTAACTATAACCGGTGAAATTAATCATATCTTCCACTCGCTTTATTTCAGCTCCGGAATAAATACAGTTTTCGCCCATTTTAAGCAATAATTGCGCCAGTTTTTCCTGCTGTTTTACATTCAGTTTTTCCATATCTATATTATAATATTAGATAAAATTATTTTCCACCGCCCATTTTCTTAAATCATTATCTCATTGAAATCAAAGCTCGCCGTTGTAACCCATTTAAGAGCCATCAATCGCTGATCAACAATTGATTTGATGATTGAAGAATTTTCTAAATCAGAACAAGTGATTTTGTTGAACAAATCGGTCATATCAATGATTTCTCTTTCGTTACGCATCTTACTTTTTTTATATAAATCGTTAATTTTACTGTATTTGGTTATTGATTCAATTGCCAGTCTGATATTACATGGCGCTTCAATAGTCAACAAAGTTTCCGTATCAATTAAACCGATAATCCAAAGTAGGCAGTAAAAAATTTCAATATAATTAACCACATCCAAAACATCCTGCATTTGATAACTGCCATACATCAGATTTCTTTCCTTAACGGTTAAATAATTTTCGATTCCATTTTCCCTGACTATTTCCAAAATCGTATTTCGGCTGGATATATAATCTTTATTGGAAGCTATGTCAAAAGCCAGCTGTAAGCTCAAATAAAAAGCCAGCGTCCGTTCACAGACTTGCTTTTTACCTTTAATAGAAATAGAATCCAACGCTTCAAGATTAATATCGGTCGATAAACTGATATTGTATTTGTTTTCGATATATGTGGCACTTAAAACTGATGCATCCGAAGATTTTTTGTTTGAACGAAAAAACATAAACACTCCCCCTCGATTGCCCAATTTTTTACTTGTTAAAATACTACCTTATTTTAGTTTGGCTTGACAAGAAAAAAGGGTAACTTTTATGCTGATTTTTACCCTATTCCAGTGTTTTTCTTGAAACAAATTATCATTTTTTCCAAACAGCTCATTCTTATGCTTCACAAAACCGGTTTGTGTTTAATAAACTCGCCTTATTGAGAAGCATCCTGTTCTGATTTAAAATCACAATAACGGCTGTTAGCTGCTATCTCCGCATCTTGACCAAAAAAGGCGTTGGCGTTTTCCGTCACATCTTTAAGATAATAGTCAAGCCAGGCAATTATATATCCATTTGCTTCATAAAGCATATCACCATGGTCGATATTATCGTTTCTTCTAAACATCACTTTGTCGTTTGTAAGTTTGTTGTATGTCAAATTCATTTGTTCTAACGGAATGACGGTTTCGCTGTCAAAACTTCCCGTACCGGCAATCAATAAAGTCGGAATAGCGACATTTTCCGGTTTATAGGCGTAAGCCTGTGGGCTTTCCAGCTGAAAACCCCACTGTAAAGCTAACGATAATTCGGTTGAGGTCGGACTGATAGCGAACATCACTTTATAATAACTGCCGTTTTCATATTCATTAACCGCATTAAAAGTCCCGATGCCGCCCTGAGAATGTCCGCCAATCGCAATTTTTTCCATATCGATCATCTGAGATATTTCCGGATTATTTAAAGCAAAATCGAGCGTTTCTGAGGCGTGAACGCCATCCCAATTGGTACCATAGTCATTGCCGATAACAACATAACCCCAACTGGCAAAATGTCTGAATACTTCCTCATATTTATCGCAAGGAACACCGGTGCCGTTAACCATTACGATTAACGGATATGTTCCTTCTTGTTTCGGATACCAAACCACATAATGATTGTCATTTTCATCTCTTTCATCTTTTACGGCATCATATTGGCTTTTAGTGACCTCATAACTGCCTAAGTTATTATATTTATTCTCTATGCTTGCATCAGAGCTTATTTTTTCCCAGTATTTATTCGGGACAGCCGGTTTAGCATTTAAGTAAATAAACATACCAGCTAGAAGGATAACTATTACCAACAGCACTCCACCAATAATTTTAAGCATCTTTTTCATAATTCCTCCAAGTTATGAAACTATTGTACCATAACTGTTTTTGTGATACTATAACCCTGACAGTCGTTGAAACAAAGGAGGCTAAAGTGTACCATGAGAACTCAAAGCGAAAAATATGTCGATAAATATCTGACCATCGCCCTTTTCTCTTTGATGAAAAAGAAAAGTTTTGATCGGATTACCGTTACCGAAATAACCAACAAAGCCGGAGTCGGTCGCAACTCCTTTTATCGCAACTTTTCCTCCAAAGAAGATATCATCAAAAAATGGCTGGATGATATTACGAAATCTTTCTTGGAAAGCTCTAAAATCAATTACAGTAACGATTCCTTAAAAGATTATTTCTATAAACTATTCACTCACTTAAATAATTATAAGCAGGAAACAAGTTTAATCTATCGGGCAAACCTTACCTATTTACTAAAAGATAAATTTGAAGAAACCTTTTTAAATTCCAATCATGATAAATACGATAACTACAAATCCTACTTCATTATCGGCGGCATCTTCAATATTTATTATTACTGGATAATTAACGGTTATAAGGAAACCCCTCAAGAACTTTCTGAGAAACTGGTTGATCTTTTAGAAAAATAAAAATGCTGATTTTTCAGCATTTTATTTTATAGAGAGCTGTAAGATTTTTTGTCTGACTTTGCTCATCATTCTGACAAACTACTCTGTCAAATTCCAGTTTGTTTTTCAGCAAACACAATTCCAAAAAACATAAGAAAATCCCAATATCTATTTGACTGTAGTAATCAACCTTGTTTGCTGGCATTATACCCCTTTTCTGGGGATTTCTGTAACGGTAAACCCTTAATAATTCAGGCGTTGCTTCAACCAGCCAAGGTTGAAGATTGCAGCTGCTCGGGGCAAATCTGACAATATTGCCAATGGCTAAATATTCTTCACCAAGCCAGATTTCCTCAAGTTTTTTTCGCTTGCTTTTAAACATATCTTTTCTGAATTTTGCTGCACTGTCCACCTTGGCAATTGCCATCATTATCACAAAATCCAGCCCGTCATAACAAATCTCATCAGGTTTTCCAATGCCGAAAATCAATGTACCGATGTTCTGGGACGCTAAATACAAATCCAGTTGTTCAAGCATATAACCTAAATTTGGCAAATAATTCGGCTTTGTTTCACTGTAGAACAAAATACAATACTGCTGACCTCGAGCACAGGTTGGAATATCTTTGACAATTCTGATTTTAACCTTGATATCCTGGACTAAAGGGGATATAGTAGAAAAATATTTTTCAATCTGCTGCAATTCTGCCAAACTAATCTTTTGATCGCCGATATCTCTGAATAAGTGAAACGATTTTCTTTTGAAAATCAAATCATATAAAGCTTCGTTCATTTTCGCCTCCATACAACAATATCTATTATAGTTGATTTAAAAAAATTATTGGTAATTGTTTCAAACCCCTAAAGTAACGTTGTTATATTACTGTAATGGAAAACCTCTCGAAAGCAAGACCCTAAATAATGAGCAATGATATTCATAGGTTATTTTTGTTTCGCTCTTATCTAATACTCATTGAAGCCAAACTAATTATAGGCAACAATTTTAGAATATCTAAATCAGCTTTGGCACTTGCCATTTATCAATAGCCCAAATCATTTAACCATTTAACAATATCATCAGATGCCGTAGCAACATTTTGCTCACTTACCGTAAAGCCGTTTTCCACAACCACAGCATAGGGCTGCAATTGTTTGATTGTGGCAATGGTATTGGAGAAACGACTGCCATTATGCACGCTAAACGGAATTATAGTCTTACCGGAAAAATCATATTCTTCCAAGAAACTATATAAAGCCATCGGCAGATCGTACCACCAAATCGGATAACCAATAAAGATAGTATCGTAGTTCTGGTAATTATCAATATGATTTACTAATTGCGGTCTAGCGTTGCTTTGCTGCTCATCATAAGCAAAATCAATTAATTCACTGCCATTTGCAGGATAAACTTCTGCGGTTTTAATGGAAAACAATTGACCGGAAGTCTTTTCCTTAATCATATTAGCTAAGGCTGCCACTCTTCCTGATGTTTCATTTTCTATTGTGGTATAACTGGCTGAGGCGACAACCTCAACCCCGCTATTTTCTCCAACAGCAAAATATACAATCAAAATGCTATTATCGCTTGGCTGAGCCTCATTTGGACTATTAATACCCGTTTCATATTGTTTTCCGCAAGAAGTGAACACCAAAACCAGCAAGGCTGCCAAAATAACATTTAAAATGCGCTTTCCTTTGTTCTTCAGCATTTTCATCATCCTCAAATCTGCTCATCCAGCGGCAAAATCTTATTGGCATATTGTTGAAGCATTTGCGGATTACTGATGTAATAAGGTTTGTTACAATCCAGCTTGTTAATCGCTGCCAATTCTTCTGCAGTTAAACTAAAATCAAACAAGTCGATATTATCTTTGATATGTTCAAGATTATTTGAGCCCGGAATAACGATATTGCCGGATTGAATATGCCAGCGTAAAATAATCTGCGCATTACTCTTATGATATTTTTGTGCCAGACTGCTAAAGATATTTTCTTCCAGCAGGTTTTTATCACCATGACCCAGCGGATACCAGCTTTGCAAAGCTATCCCTTCTGCAGCAAGCATTTCCTTTAGCTGATTTTCCTGATAATAAGGATGAACTTCGCTCTGCAATACTGCCGGCTTAACTTCACAAAGACTCAGGATTTCCTCTATTTGCTCCTGTTTAAAATTGGATAAGCCGATAGCTCTGACCTTGCCTTGCTTATAGCCCTTTTCCATCATTCGATAACCGCTGATATAATCACCAGCCGGCTGATGAATCAGCAGTAAATCAATATAATCGCAATCAAGTCTTTCTAAGGTTTTATCCAAAGCATCGCTTTGCTGATACAACGATGGCCAAAGTTTGGTTTCCACAAAGATTTCATTTCGAGCTACATTTGAAGCCTTAATTGCCCGACCAACTGCTTTTTCATTAAGATAAGCGTTAGCAGTATCAATCAGCCGATAACCGGATTGTAATGCCCATAAGACTGATTGCTCAGCCTGTTGAGGCGATAATAAGAACGTACCGATTCCCACAATCGGCATTTTTACACCGTTATTAAGTGTTTTAAATAATTGATTATTCATTTTTTCCTCCTTTATTTTTTGCTTATTTGTTGACTAAATAGCGCAGCCATAAAACATCCCCTTCAGTTTGCTGTACTTCTTTTAATGAAAAGGTTGCCGGTTTACGTTCAGAAAGAAAGTCGGCTTTTTCAAAAATTGAAACTGAAGTACGATTGCCGTCTGCTACCGGTGCTATAACAATGCTGACTTCATCAATCAAATTTTCCTGCATAAATGACCAATTGATTAGCCCGCCTCCTGAAATCAATAGCTTTTCAATCCCAAAATAATTGTTTAATTTTTCTAAAAGTAAATGACAGTCTAACTGCTGTTTTCCGGCAAAAAGATAGGAAATATCCTTTTTTCTCAGATAAGACAGATAGCGGTTAGACACCTGTTCAGTCAACACTTCAACAATTGCTGCCTTAGCTCGGTTTTTCTTGGCAATATACTTACTGTCAAAAGCCAAAGTCCCTTTCGGGTCAATGGAAATCAGATAATTATTAACTTCACTTTGAGCAAGATAATCTTTATGAAGAAGATCACTATCATCCTCATTTTCCAAATTGACCAGCCCAGCGCTGTAACTGCCCAGCATGGTTGTCGTACCGTATAATGTGGCGCTGCAATTGTAAAACCGGCGGATTTTCGCAAACTGACTGACTGCCATAGCGCCCTGATCTGTCTGAAAGAAATCACCATCGATCTTGCCATCAAGAGAAGTCAGCATATGACAGATTACATAAGGTTTACTCACCGTACACCTCTTTGGCTAAACGCAAAGCCGCCCATGCTTTCGGCCAGCCGGCATAAAAAGCCAGTTGCGTTAACGCTTCCGCCATTTCTTCTTTGGTTATGCCGTTTTCCTTAGCTCTTTCAATGTGATGGAGCAACGAAGAATCCAGTATTCCGCTAGCCATCAGGGCTGAAACCGTTATTAAACTGCGATCTCTGGACGAAAGCTGTTGTTCTCTTGACCAAACCTCACCAAATAAAACGTCATCATTGAGCTGAGCAAACTTTGGAGCAAATTCATTCATGGCATCTCTGCCGGCAGTAACTTTTTTCATAATATCACGTCCTTTCTGATTAAATTTTTCCGGCCTATCAAGCCGTTTATCATAAACCGCTGACTGACAATAATATCCTAACTTCATTCTGTTTAATCTGATAGTCAGTTATGGATTGCTTTCTATAAACACTCATTTAATATTTCCAGCAATTCATCCTGAGTCAATTTCTTGCAGCAACCGGCGGTAATTGTTGTTGACTGAGCAATTGAAGCAAAATCTGTCGTTGAAGCAATACCCATTTGAGAAAAAGCAGTAGGCAAACCGATTTCCTTAATGAAACCAGCCAAAGCCTCAACTGCCGCTAATGCGGTTGCCTCAACGGTTGCTTTTGGCTCAATATTAAAGACATTTTGACCAAATCTGGCAAATCGCTCTGCCCCATATCGACAAATATGACGATATAAAACCGGATGAATAACCGCTAAGCCCTGACCATGGTTACAATCAGTATAAGCGCCCAGCTGATGTTCCAGTTGATGAACCTGAAAGTCGGTAATTTTTCCAATTTTTAAAATACCGTTTTCTGCCATTGATGAAGCCCACATCAGTTCACTGCGAGCTTGATAATTTTGCTGATCCTGCAAAAGAAGGCGAATATTTTTTATAATACTGCGCATCAGGGCCTCATTGATATCATCGGAAAGATTGTTATCATCCGGCTTACCGAAATAGGTTTCCATCGCATGACTGAAACTGTCAAATGCACCGGAAATAACCTGAGTAAAAGGAACGCTTAAAGTATACAGCGGATCAAGAAAAGCGAAATCCGGCTGTGCTGCCATTATGCCGGTTTTGATTTTAAGTTCTTCATTGGTGATGACTGCTCCGGAATTCATTTCCGAACCGGTACCTGATACAGTCACTATTGCACCTAACGGAATAAACTCTTTAGGCATCAATTTCTGGACTTTTTCCAGCTGCCAAATATCCTCATTCAGTTTAGCTTGAGCTGAAACAACCTTGCAGCAGTCGATAACCGAACCGCCGCCCACAGCTAATATTAAATCAACTTGATTTTCTACAGCCAATTTTGCTCCCTGCTGCACTTTGCGATAAGTCGGATTAGGCATAATGCCGGAAAATTCAACCACCTTTTTGCCGCTTTCTTTTAATATTGCGCTGATTTCATCATAAATTCCATTTTTCTTAATTGAGCCGCCACCGTAGGCCAACATAACGGTTTGACCGTATTTTTTTAACAAGCTGGCCAAATACTCTTTAACCCCACCTTTACCGAAATAGACTTTTGTCTTGTTTTCATAAATAAAATTGTTCATATAATATTTCCTTCCTCAATTTTAATTGATTACAGGGCATCATATTCCCCATCAGTGAGCGGTTCACACCACTGTGTATGACTGTTTTCACCCTTTAGCTCAATCGCTATGTGTGAAAACCAGCTGTCTTTGGCTGCCCCATGCCAGTGTTTAACATTAGCCGGTATCGTAATAACCATACCTTCAACCAATCGAATTGCCGGCTCACCTTCCTGCTGATACCAGCCTTCTCCGGCTGTGCAAATCAGTATCTGTCCCCCGCCGGTAGTAGCTTGATGAATGTGCCAGTTATTACGGCAACCGGGCTGGAAACTGACATTAGCTAAATAAACACCGCCAGCGTCTTTTGCGGTTAATGGGTTGACGAATGATTTTTTGTTGAAATACTTGCTGTATTTTTCATTCAGTTGTCCCATTCCAAAAACATTTACTGTTTCAAATTCTGCTTGACTGCTATATTTACTCATAAAAACCTCCTTATATACTATTATTCAATCCATCTGAGCTTGCCAAAAACTGACTGCCTGATAAAGCCAGCCTTCAGCAGTTGTATTAGTGCCCAGACCAAATCCATGTCCCAAACCAGCAAACTTAATAAATTCAGTTTCAACTGCTAAAGAAGCCAAAGCTTGAGAGCGCTTTTCCATCACTTGCCAGTTGACAATCGAATCATTTTCCCCCACGCACATATAGGTTGGTGAATCGTTTGGGGTATAATCACTATATCCGGTATATTGAATGATGGACGCAGCCGGTTTAGGATAACTTACGCCGGTAAAGCTTTCCGTACCGTAAGACGATAAGCAGGCAACCATTCTTCCCCCGGCACTGCCACCCCAAAGAGAATAGCCGTCTGGATTGATTTGAAGTTGTTGACTGTGTTCAAAAGCAAACTCAATGGCTCTGGCTAGGTCTTCACAGCTGTCAACCGCATCAGGACGATAGATTAAGGCAAAAGCATTGTAACCTAGTTTAGATAGTTCCAGTGCGTGAGGGAAGCTGTCATGGATGGCTCCGACATAGGCAAATCCTCCTCCGGCATTACAGATCGCAAATCTTTCAAACTCCTGTCCACGAAAGAAAACCAAACCGGTATCATTCTTTGAAGGGTCAGCCAGCTTTTCCGTTTCGGTATAAATATCGTAGAAGACAATCTGCCCGGCTTCTAGCTGATTTCTTAGATAGTTTAATATTTCCACGGTTTTATCTGGATCAATGTGGCTGTACCAGACCAAACGCAATTCTTTAAGCGTTTCGCCGCTGTAATAATTATCGTTTAATGGAAAAAGCAGCCTGCCATATTGACCAAAAATCGGATCATTGATAACATCCTGTATCTTCGTATCTAAAGTATAAGCCTCATTTTGTTCCTCAACAGTTGTAAAATCGGCCAGTTCAGGCTGGGTTTGCTCATTAAACTGTTTATTTGAACAAGCAGTTAAGATTAACAGCACCCCAATCATAGTAATTAACATAATTAATACCTTTCGCACTTTTCTTTCCATCCTTTTTAACAGCTAAAGTATAAAAAAAAACAAGACTTATCGAGAAGTCTCGTTTAGTTAATCAGTTTATACCTTTGGCTTATAACTGCTTTGACATTACCGATTGAACAGCTGCCAGAAATCGTTGAACCGTCAACGAAGGAGCAGGTGAATGCAGCAAGCCATAAGGTATCGTGTGCTCCCAGTTGACCGGTATAACCTTAATCAAAGGGTGAACATTTTCCCAGGCCTTAACTGCCATTAAGATATCATTACAGTTTTCACAGCGATTAAAGATGTCAACATTGTAAAAATCGAAATCGATGATATTAATCTGATCATGATTTTTCCAAATATCATCACGCAGCGCATCAACATGACAGCTCCAGTCCCGGTGCATCAGCATCAAATTTTCCCCATAAAGGTCTTCAATTTGCAGAATGTTCTTGCTTGCTAACGGATGATGAATGGAAACAGCGCAGCATATCGGCTGTTTTGACAATTCAAAACCGGCGCAGTTTCTCACATTCAGTAATTGATCATCGAAAATCCCGGCTACCACATCAATATTTTTACCGAGATTGCCCAATATCTCTCTGGCATTTTCCGGAGTATTTTCAAACGGTACAAGCTGAAATTTTATTTCCGGGCAAATGTTGTGAATTTTCGGCCACAGCTCGACCAATACCTGAGCCGGGGTCATCAGTGAAGTTCCAATCCGGATAATATCATTGTTGTCAACCATAACATTTTTAGCTCTGGTTACAGAATCCTTGCAATACTGAATAATATATTTGGCATCATTATAAAGCGACACACCCGCTTTGGTCAGTTTCAAACCACGATGGGTCCGTTGAAAAAGACACAGACCTAACTGACTTTCCAACAAGTTTATCTGTTTAATTACCGCTGTGGGAGTAATAAATAATTTTTCTGCTGCCTTGTTAAAACTGCCGGCATCCGCTACACACAGGAAAGTTTCCAACTGAGGATTATACATTTTGGAGCTCACCTACCTTTGTTTGATTTCCGATTTTATTTTATTAGCCTGAGGAAAGCCTGTCAATAAAACAAAATCCGCAAACTTTATAGATACCGTCAATTAATCAAGCAGCTTCTTTATCGAGTTGGCATTTAAAATAGTATTCGAGATAAAGCGGCCTTTGTAAAAGTTTGCCCAGTTATTGAAAACACAGGGAACATTTTTGGCCTTTTGTAAAGTGTCGACCTTAATGAAATCAATAGTCAGATTATTGTTAGAGGCAAATTCTGTTAATTCAGCTATTTCATATTCAACATACGGACAGGCATTACTGTAATAGATAGTAAAATTTTGGGATTCTATCGCCATTTTTCTAGCATTGGAATTAAACTTTGGAGTTTCGCCGGAATTAAAGCGAAGAGCCAGCAATTCGTATTCGTTGATGTTATCAACCACTTCAAAACCGAAATGTTCAAAAAAACTTTTTTCAGCTAAAAACGGTTTTTTCTTTTTGGAAGACAGCGTGCAAATTCCATTGTAGCCCTGCTGCTTGGCCTGATTGATCGCATATTCCAGCAATTCCCTGCCGATTCCCTGACCTTTAAAACTGCCGGCTACCCACAGACAATAAATATACATATAATTTGGAGCGCTTATCGGCGTCCAAGCTGTATCCAGCGGTTCATATTCAATAAAAGTCTTACCACGAGCCTTTAATTTTCTAAAGACGTGACCGTCTTTTAACCTATCTTTTATCCACTGTTTTTTTCTATCGACACCACTTTGATGCTTTTTATCGGCAATAGCACAACAAAGATGTTCATTATCAATATTATCCAAAGTCATATTTACATATTCATTCATCTAGCTTTTCCCCTTTTTACCGTCATTTTTATTAAAGTTGTTCTATTAAATTGATTATAGCACAAACAAAAAAATCACTATGATAAACAAGTGATTTTTCTGGTTTAGCTTGATTGAATATTCAACCAAGAATAAGTCAAATGGTGCCGATTAGCAGATTCGAACTGCTGACCTCTTCCCTACCAAGAAAGCGCTACTACCTACTGAGCTAAAACGGCAAATGTAAGCATAGATATTATACTATAACTTACACAATTTTCCACATCTTTTCTAATAAAAAGTTGCGACTTGTTGATTAATTTGCGGGATTTCGGCTTCAATAACCTTATAAGGTTTCAAAGATGGAGTTATTTTTGAAAAAGGCGTTTCTCTTTCCTTTTCAATTGTCGCATAAATATCATACCATTTATTAGCTTCGTACCGACTTGTGGAATCAGTCATTAGCGGCAAACCCATAAATCGAATATCCGCAATACAACAGGTCATTACCTCCCGGCCAAATACAAAACCGCTTTTAACCCGGTTGTTGCTTCTTAACTGAGCTGTAAAGTGAACCTTTTTACCAAAGTATTTATCCGTTTCCTCAACTAAGTCACTGATGAAAAAAGCATAATCCTTAAAATCAATATCAACCACATCACTGTTGATATCAAAAGGTAACGGATCGATGATATCATCATAAATTCCCTTGCCGTCAACATATTCGTAGGCGATTTCACTGCGACGTGAAACGGTTCGGATGATTTTATGGTAAACCATCACATCATCTTCATACTTAACCCTGTTTACCAGATTAAATTCAGCTCCGGTTATTTTTTCGACCATTAAGTTTCTGAACATATTGTTATAGCTGACAAATGTCGTACTATCAATCAGGTTAATTTGCTGGGCTACTACCCAATTATCGGGCAGTGCCTGATACAAATCGTTGATTGGCCACATCCCGTTGTATTCTATCAGCACTCTTTCAAAATCATAAATATTATATAAGCTTGCCAAATAATCGCAGTTTAGTTTATCCTGACTGTCTAAATAGTGAAAATCGGTAGTCTCTTTAATCTCATCGGATAAATCATCATATTGCACTTCTCCATCTTCGCAAATCAAAACTAAGGTTCGCTCTCCTGAAGAAAAACCCGGATTTTTCAAGTTTTCAATAATAAATGTGCTTTTACCGGATTCCAAAAAACCGGTAAAAACATAAACTGGAATTTCACTGATTTGCATAGCTGCTCCTAATCTTCAAATAACTGCTGAAGAGCCGACTGGTTGATTTTCGATCCGATAACACAATATCTTGACATAGCGATTGGATTTCCTTCTCTGATATTAATTTCCGAAGGTACATAATCAAAATAAATCCATTTACCGTCTTCGCTCTCGACAATTCCCTTAGCACGTAATACCGTTCCGTATTTATCAGCATCACTTAACTGATTTAAAATATCTTCTACTTGCTGCCAGCTGAATTTTCTGCTGGTTTGATTGCCCCAAGATGAGAAGATTTCATCAGCGTGATGATGCTGGTGATCATCATGGTCATGATGGCAGTGTTCCCCTTCTTCATGCTCATGATGATGACAACAATGTTCTCCATCTTCATGTTCATGGTGATGACAATGCTCACCTTCCTCGTGTTCATGGAGATGACAGTGTTCTCCTTCTTCATGTTCATGATGATGACAACAACATTCTCCTTCTTCATGCTCATGGTGGTGGCAACAACATTCATCTTCATGTTGATCATGCTGGTGCGCTTTATCTTGCTTTAACTGCTCGGTAAGATAAGCCAAATCCGATTGAACACTTTCTAAATGTTCCATTGTATCAACAATAGTTTTACCATCTAACTTATCCCATTCAGTAGTAATGATAGTCGCATTTTCGTTACGTTCTTTAATTAATTGGCAGATTTCAGCCAGCTTTTGTGCAGAAACCTGAGATGAACGGCTGATAATAACACAATTAGCGCTTTCAATCTGATCATTATAAAACTCACCGAAATTCTTACTGTACATCAACATTTTATTAGCATCAACAACCGTTGTATAGCTATTTAACATAACATCATCATTTACTACCTTGCTGACAGCCTTAATGACATCTGACAATTTACCTACTCCGCTTGGTTCAATAATAATTCTCTCTGGCTGATATTGATCCAAAACAATTTTTAGTGATTGAGTAAAGTCACCTACCAGTGAACAACAAATACAACCCTGACTCATTTCTTTGATTTTTACTCCGGCATCAGCCAAAAAATCAGAATCGATTGAGATTTCGCCGAATTCGTTTTCAATCAGGACGATTTTTTCATTTTGATAAGCTTCCTTAATCAGTTTTCTGATAAGAGTTGTTTTACCGGCTCCCAAAAATCCTGAAAATATATCAATTTTAGTTTTCATAAAACCCTGCTCCTTTATTCCTTAACTATTCTAGCACTTTTTAACAAAAAATAATACTATTTTTTAGCACTTTAGTATTGACAGTGCTAAATAACAGTGTATAATATAATTAGCACTTGGGTTATGGGAGTGCTAATAAGGAGATGTTATTTTTATGAAATATTATGTTAACCCTTTCAAATTACAAAACAGTTTATTTGATGATTTCTTCAAAACCACCACTTCTTCCGGTATGAAAACCGATATCGTTGAAACCGACAGCCAGTATATCCTAAAGATGGAATTAGCCGGTTACAGTAAGGAAAATGTTAAATTGTCTTTAGATGACGGTTATCTTACTGTTGAAGCTACCAGCAGCAGCGAAAGCGAAGAAGACAACAACAAAGTTGTGCATCGTGAAAGATTCTACGGCAGTCAATCAAGAAGTTTCTATGTAGGCAATATCGATCAAAGTCAGATCAGCGCTAACTTCAATAACGGTATCTTGGAAATCAGTCTGCCTAAAGAGGAAATGGTTGAGGATAAATCAAACAAATACATTGATATTATGTAGTAATCAACCTACAATGTAGTTAGTTATATCCAACTGTGAAAGATATAACCGTATTATTAAATCACTTTCATTTGAAAGAAGGTGTTATTTATGACTTGGGCAGAATCTTGCAACAAGCATAATGAACAGGAATTGGCTCGTATGAGAGAATTCTTGAAAAACAAGAACAAATAACTTGTTTCAAGGTTTCAGAAGTATCTGAAGCCTTTTTTAATTCTAAACAAATCATTTAGCCGTCTTCTAACGCAAAATCTTTTTTTCAATTTTATCAAACTGTCTGTCTTGGCAGTAATAGATTGTCTTAGCTTCAACATCAAATACGATCGATACCACAGTCGGGCAAACAATCTGGGCAGTTTGTTTTAAAAGTTCAAAACAATCCACAACATCAAAATGATCAGCCTTAGCCAGTATTTCTTCGGCCTTTTGGTATCTATCCAAACCCATCCAAGGATGGGTTTGACTGTCACCTTTTATTGGAGAAAAATTAGTCATAACGGCATATTTCGGTTTTGAGAAATATCTGTAACCCTGTCCCGGGATGATTTGCAGAACATTACCCTGACCATCGGACAGTTGGGCTTGAAATGTCACTCCGGAAACACTGTAAATCGGATTTGTCGCAACAATTTCCTTTGTTTGTTCAAAAGTCCGTTTTTTTAACAGTAAGTCAATATCCAAGTGAATAATATCATAACAGTTTTCATCAACCGGATTGCTCCTTGCATCAAAAGGCCAGCAAGTCGGCATTGTTATAAAATCGCCGCGATTATTGCCACCGAATAAAGGCAGCCAGCCCTGCTCTTTATCAAAAACTGAAACCGTTACTTTATCATCCTCACAAACAACCTGATGCTGCATTTCCAACAAATCAAGATTGAAACCAACAATGGTTTTATTTATATTTGATACAATACTTGTACACATTTAATTATCTTCTCCTTTTTCTTTGATCAAGGATCTTTCCGCCAGAATAACTGTCATTGGCAGATTGCCAACAGTTTCTTTCAGGGGAACAAAACCGTTTTTAAGCCAAAAATGTTCGGCTTGAGGATTGCCCTTTACCCAGGCTAATTGAATTGCCTGATAGCCAAGACTTTGCAGATACCGGGCTAATTCACTTATCAGCAAGGAAGATATACCGCAATTTTGAATTTTCACATCGCTCATAAAAAAGCCGATAAACACTTTATCTTTTTGAGGATAGCCGTCAATCAAATCCATCAAAGCGATCAGCTGTTGTTGGTTAAAGTAACCGACATAATACTTTTTATCGCTATTGACCCCTTCAGGAAGAACTCTCATATCTTCCTGAATACTTTGATAAGATACTTGAGGGGGGACAATACTGGTAATACAAGGTATTTTTACGGCATAAATCGTAAATCTGTTTGAGATCATTATCATTTAACTTTCTAACCGCATAAGTTTTGCTGAAACAATTCTCGTTCATATTGCCGCTCCTTTTGTTATATCACTTAGCACGTCAAGGGCTTTTCAAATAAAAAATACAAACAGCAGCCACAAAGGCTATTGCGGCTGCTGATAAATCTTTTTTAAGCTACACTTTCATCAAGTGTTTTTAAACTGTCGAACAACACTTGAACGAATTTATCTCTGTCTTTGATATGAGTAAGTACAGTCACCGGATCCTGACATTCACCGATATGAGCTCCACCTCTGAAATCGCAGACAGTCATTCCTCTTGTTGCAGCCCCCTGGGTTTCAATTGAAACTCGCATCGGCTCGCTTTCAAAATATTCCGGGTGCAATAGATAAATCACAGCAGTCATATCGTAGATAACGGTATATTCCCAACCGTTTTTCTTACAGTATTGGCTGTAATATTCAAACAGCTCATAGGCAAACTTGCTGACAGTACCGCCGTCCTTGAATTTATCCGACTCAGCAAAATAAACTCCTCCTTCATTACAAGCTTCAATAGGAGCCATAATGATTTTGACGCCGCTTTCAAATACAATTTTAGCAGCTTCCGGATCCTGATAAATATTAAACTCTGCCTTCGGCAAGATATTACCGCCATATATTGAACCGCCCATCAAACTTACCGCTTCAATCTTTTCGATTAATTGAGGATATGTTTTCAGGAAAATCGCAATATTGGTTAATGGGCCAAGCGGAATAAGGGTCACCTTTTGAGCACTGTTTTCGATTGTTTCTTTTAAAAACTCTACTGCATGTTTACCGGTAGGCTGCAACCTCGGTTCAAACAGCTGAGGTCCTTCCATACCGCTTTCGCCATGAACAAAAGCAGCAGTCTGAACTTTGTTTAGTAAAGGATGCTGATAACCGGCACTTACCGGTAAGTCCTTACCGCAAATTTGCAATACTCTTAAAGCGTTTTTGGTCGCATTTTCAATAGTTGTGTTACCGCAAACAGTTGTAATGCCTAAAACATTAAAGTCTGAAGAATTAGCCAGTGCAACCATTATGGCGACAGCATCATCATGACCCGGGTCACAATCAATAATTATATTTCTTCTCATTTTGTCCTCTTTCTATAAATTATATAATTTACTATATTTATTTATTAAATAATCAACATAATAGTTAGGATCAAATGGTTTTGAAGTAGCGATAATCATTTGATCGGTCGGACTGTTTAAGCCGCCATACTGACCGATATTTTCTTTCAACCACGCTTTTATCAGTCCAAACTGATTGTCAGCCAGACACTTTTCAATATCAATATCCGCAGACATTTTATCAACAAATTGTGCCGCATAACCGCTGCCCAAAGCATAAGTAGGGAAATAGCCAAAACCGCCGCCTGACCAGTGGACATCCTGTAAAATCCCTTCATTATCATTTTTGACTTCGACATTTAGATATTCACGGTATTTTTTATTCCATAGATAAGGTAAATCATCTACCGAAATCTCATCATTGAAAATGCCTTTTTCCAATTCATATCGAATCAGAATATGTAAAGGATAAGTTAATTCGTCGCTTTCAGTTCTGATTAAAGATGGAATGGATTTATTCATTGCTCTGACAAACTGATTCTGGTCGATATCCGCCAGCTGATCAGCAAACAAATCTTTGACAACCGGGAAAAGATTATCCCAGAAATGATAATTTCGACCCAGATAATTCTCGTAAAGTCTGGATTGAGATTCGTGCATTCCGCTGGTCATATTGTTAAAACAATATGTTTCTGCTAAATCATCTCGAACCGAATAATTATAGTTAGCGTGTCCGGCTTCATGAATTACCGAAAAGATTGAACTGAACAGATTATTCGGATAATAATGGGTAGTAATTCTGGTATCAAATCGGCTGATAGAATCAGTAAAAGGATGTTCGGATTCCATCAATAAACCGCTGTCAAAATCAAAGCCGATATACTGCAAGATTTTTTCCATCAGAATTTTCTGTTTTTCAATCGGATAATACTGATAGGCAAAACTGTCATCTATCTGCTCTGTTTGACCAATCTGATTAATGACCGGAACGATTTTTTCTTTTATCAAATCAAAGAAACGGTCATATTTTTCCCGGTCCATACTGGTTTCGTAATCATCAAGAAAAATATCATAACCACTTAATTTACCTTGACGACACTGCAGGATTTTTTTAGCAGTATTAATCACTTCTTTTAAATACGGTTTAAAAATCGAGTAATCATTCTCTGCTCTGGCTTTTTGCCAATTTAATTGCGAATCACTGCACAGGTTATCATAATAGACATATAAATCCTTCGGAATCAGTTTGATTTTGTTCAAATCATTTAACTGCCAGCTGACAATCTTTTTTGTTTGTTCATCAATTTGTTCGCTGAGAAGCATTTCATTTAACAAATCAAACATTGCCGGTGAGGTTTGAAGCGAATAGGCTTCACCCGAAAGAAAAGCCAAACGCTTGTTGCGATAACCTGCTCCCCTTTTTGGTGCAATCGTTTCGTTATCAATTGAAACGGTAGCCAATGCAAGGTTATACGCCGATATTTTAAACATTTCCTGTTGATACTGTTGCATTAATTTATTCATAAAAACTCCTACTCTAATAAAGAAGAGATTAACGGAATCAACTGCTGTTTACGGCTGATAACTTTCGGCAAGAACAGAAGTCCGTCTTCATTTTCGTATTTATCATACAAGTCTTTTAATCTGTCTTTATTCTTGCCTTCTATTAAGACATATGAGCCGCTGCCGTCAATCAGCGAGAAAGCAATCATAACAATATCGCTTCCCGAATCGTTGCCGTAATCTTTGATAGTATTCAGCATATCATCTTTTATCTGGGCAATCGAGTCCTTGTTAACGATGTTACATTGACTGACCGTAACTTTTAACTGATTGATTTCAAACTGCTTCAAGTCATTTCTGAAAATTGACTGGGCGCTCTTATTTGACAAATTAGCCGAAGCAGCCAGAATTTTCTTAGCTAAATCTTCTAAATTCAAACAAGCCATTCGAGCCAATTCTTTTGCGGTTTGCACATCGACATCCGTACAGGTAACCGATTTAAAATTAACGGTATCGGAAATAATCGCACAGCACAACAAACCGGCTAAATCAGCAGGAATTGCGACATTGTTCTCCTTAAACAGTTTAGTGATAATTGTGGCGGTACAGCCGACCCTTTCATTACGGAATACTACCGGAGAAGAAGTCATTATTCCACCGATTCTATGGTGATCAATGATCTCCAGAATATTTGCTTGCGAAGCACCTTCAATAGATTGAGATAACTCATTGTGGTCAACCAGAATTAGATCTCTGTTTGAGTGCTTGAAAACATGGTAACGAGAAAGGTTACCGATGATATGATTGTGGTTATCGATAATCGGATAACTACGATAACGGGATTTATTAATCTTGGCTTTGACATCATCAATATAATCATCATATTTAAAGGTGGTAAGATTGGTGCTCATCACCTTATCCACGGTGGTCGCATAATAAATATTCTTGCTGATCTCATAAATCGGCTTGTCACTGACAACCAGATTGCATTGATGCAATGAAGCCAGCTCGTACTCCTGCGATTCAAAATCGGCAATTCCGGTAGCGATTAGACACGCCGCCCCGTTAGCGATTGAATGAGCAATTATTTTATGGTCAGAACCGGTAATTACGATCTTGTCTTTACACTTTTGTTGGCATAAATCAGCCGCAATAAAAACATGGCCATCAGTATGCTGATTTTGACAGCGATAACACAGTTTAGCCTGTAAAAAATCGCAAATCTGCTGGATATCGGTTTCTCTGATTAATTTATTATTAAAATCCTGATGCGGTACTAACGGACTGGTAATATCAGAAATTGAAGCCATCCCTAACAAATGCTTTTTATCATCAACAATGGCAATTACCTTTTTGTTGTTTTCCCTCATTTTCATCAGGGCACCATATAAGGTTTCGTCTTTCTTGCAGGTAATAACATCATCAAATTCGATATCCCTTACCCTTGTTTTAATGTCTTTTACTAAAGGCGGAGCAAACTCGTTAAATAAGCTTAATACAAACTCCGTTTCCTGATTTAACTCGCCAATACGAACTGCCATCGCATTGTAACCCAATTGTTGTTTTAAATAAGCATATGCCATAGCCGAAATAATTGAATCAGTGTCTGGATTTTTATGCCCTGTCACATAAATTGTTCTTCTAACCATGAAAATCTCCTTTCCTTTATTATAAACTAACTATTTTTATTTTGTAACAAATACTAATAAAAATGTATAATATCAATTGATAGAAGGTAGTAAAAATGGAACAGGACGAAAAACAAATCTATGATGAAATAATAGTTGAAAAATATAAACAGAAAATCGCTAAAATTGCCCAGGAAAAACAACAGGATTATCTTTACCCTAATTTGCAGCAATTTCAAGCTGAGCTAACTGATAACAGTCAGCTTTTTAATGATTATCTATCATTGGCAACTGAGCAATTTGAACAAAGCTTGGCTGTCAATAATGATAAATTCTTGGCTTATGCCACAGCTTACGCTGACAGTAATGAGGCTATTTTTGATTTAAACCGGAAAGCCAAGCAATTACAAAGCCAAAATATCGCCGTTTATAATGCTACAATCGGCAGTTTATATAACGAAGATGGCAGTCTGTTTACCTTTGACAGTTTTTATAAGGCCTATGAGCAGATATCCCAACAGGATAAATCCCGCTACTGTGAGGCAATTGAAGGATCAGAATTATTTCTTGACAGCCTTTATCAACACATCAATCAAAACAACAATTTAAAGCTTTGTCATCGCCAAATAGCAACTGCCGGAGGAACCGGGGCCTTATCTATCGCCTTTTCGCTATTTTTAAACCCTAATCAGTCAATTTTATTGCCTCAGACAGGCTGGTCAAATTACACCGTCATGGCTGAAAACTATCATCTCAAACCGGTCTATTATGCTCTGACTGACAATGACAATAAGATTGATTTGACAGATCTAATGTTGAAAAGTCTGCAAATCATCAAAAAACAACATAAGCTGGTTGTTGTTATCAATGACCCTTGTCAAAATCCTACCGGAATATCGATTGGCGAAAACAACTGGAAAATCTTAATCGCCTACTTTAACCGACTTAAAGAATACGGTAACGTGGTTATCATCAACGATATCGCCTATATAGATTACGCTTACAATAATCCATACGGCTACTTAACCCATTTCAACTCAATGCAGGATAACCTTCTTTCAATCATTGCTTATTCCTGCTCAAAAGCCGTTTCCGGCTACGGTTATCGGGTCGGGATGGCATTGATTGCTGCCAGCGATGAAAAAGAAGTCAACAGAGTATTCAATTGTTTTAAGCGAAAAACCCGCTGTCTTTACAGCAATGTCAATAACGGCTTTATGCTGGCCTATGGCAAAATGATGACAGAATATCGGCAAGAATACCAAGCTGAACTGTCTTTGGCCGTCAGCCTGTTAAAAAAGCGCAGCGAAGCCTTCATCAAAGAAGCCGGCAACAATAACCTGCCAATTTATCCCTATAAGGAAGGTTTCTTCATCACCGTCAAAGTCGAAGATGTAGCTAAACTGACAAAACTAAACGAAAAACTGATTGAAAACAATGTCTTTGCTGTCAAAGTCAATAGGGGAATTCGCTTTTCAATCTGCTCTTTAACTATCGAACAGTGCCAAAAACTGCCAACACTTATTTCCAGCCTATATAAGGAGGTCAACAATGATTAAAGTTGCGATAATGTACGATTTCGATCAAACTCTCTGTACCAAAAATATGCAGGAGTATTCACTTTTACCGAAACTGAAAAGTGATCCCGCCAGTTTTTGGCAGGAAGTATCCGAATTATCGAAAAAAGATAATATGGACTCGGTTTTAGCTTACATGTATTTAATGCTTAAAAAAGCCAAAGAAGAAAATCTGCCCCTGACAAGAGCACTGTTCAAACAGCAGGGAAATAATATTGAATATTATCCCGGGGTGGTTGAATATTTTGATCGGATTAATCAATTCAGTGAAGAATTAGGCATTAACCTGCAGCACTTTATTATTTCTTCAGGCACAAAAGAAATTATCGAAGGCTGCAGTATCTATAATAAATTCACCAGAGTATTTGCCAGTGAGTTTCACTATGACGAAAACGGTCAGGCAGACTGGCCGGCTTTAGCTATCAATTACACCGGTAAAACTCAATTTCTTTTCAGAATCAATAAAAACTGTCTTGATATCTACGATAACAAAACCATTAACTCACTGACCGCCGAAAGAGATATCCCTTTCAGCCAGATGATTTACATCGGCGATGGACTTACTGATGTGCCATGTATGAGAGTGGTTAAGGATAATCACGGTTATTCTATCGCAGTAGGAAACAAAGACGATTCTACTTTGGAGAAATTGGTCAGTGATAATCGAGTAAATTTTACCGCCAACTGTGACTATCGGCAAAATTCCAAGTTAGACCGTATTATCAAATTGATTTTGCAGAAAATCTCCGACGAGCACAACCTTAACCAATTGCATATCAAACAATAGGCTAAGGAATTTGCCCCTTGAAATGGTTGCTGTTTTGTTTTATAATATTCGAGTAATGCGGGCGTGGCGAAATTGGTAGACGCACTAGACTTAGGATCTAGCGCCCTTGGCGTGCGGGTTCGAGTCCCTCCGCCCGCACCACATATTGAAAGAAGAATCCCCATATTTAGCTATAAGCAAGCTGAATTAAGGGGATTTTTATATTTGTTTTTACGATAATAATTAGGCAGAAATAATGTTTTAAATCCAATCCATTTATAACCAGTTTTTTTCTTTCCGTCCTTTTTGACAATCTTACGATTAAAAAAGTGCTACAATTAAGACAAGACTTGTCTGATATGATTTGTTCTTAAAGACAACAGTTTATTTACCGGTTTGACCGTTTATCAAAGGAGACAACAGGATGGTTTTTCTGAAAGAATTTACAATACCGAACGAAGATCAGGAATATCAATTGATTTTGGATGAAAAAAGAACAATCTTTAATAATGTTTATCCTTTAAAAATCTTTCCGGCCAAAGCAATCGAACGCTTTGTTTTTGAAACTCCCATCACTGTTTTTTATGGGGAAAACGGCAGCGGAAAATCAACAATTTTAAATATTATTTCCGCCAAAATAAATGCCGAAAGAAAAAACAAATTAGAAACCAGTGATTATTTTAAGCGTTATGTTGATATATGCGATTGTACAATCAATACCGAAGAGGTAGCTGAAGTCAAAATCTTAACCTCCGATGATGTATTTGATTATATTTTGTCTGTTGAAGCGATTAATTCTAAAGTGAATGAAAAACGCCAAAAATTAGTCGAAGAATTTATCAGCACCAAATACAGCCCCAGCAGCGATTTTTACGATGAATATGATCAGCTAAGCAACAAAATCGATGCCAACCGGCTGACGATGTCCGGCTATGTTAGAAAAAGATTGAACACATCCAACATCATCAGACAATCAAACGGAGAAACAGCCTTGTCGTTTTGGCAAAAGGAAATAAAAGAAAACGGACTTTATTTTTTAGATGAGCCCGAAAACAGCCTGTCTGCCCTTAATCAGAATAAACTAAAAGAATTCATCGAAGAATCAGCAAGATTTTTTAATTGTCAATTTATTATATCTACTCACTCCCCTTTTCTTTTAAGTATGCATAATAGCCGCATTTATGATTTGGATAGCGTAAAATGCCAAAGTAAAAAATGGTATGAATTAGAAAATATGAAAGTTTATTACAGCTTCTTTAAAGATCACCAAGCTGAATTTGAAAATAAGTAACAACTCAATATTTAATATTTTTAATTAAGAAATTGATTTATTTTAATTTATAAATTAATTTTTTTAATTTTTATATTGACATTATTAATTTTTGTATTAATATATTGGTATACAACGTTGTGTGAGGTTTTTATGAAAAAGAAATTATTGGGAAACTGTCCGATCTGCGGACAAAAAATGGTGGTAAGCCAATTAAGTTGTAAATTTTGCAACAGCACGATTTCCGGAAGTTTTTCACTCAGCAAATTCGATTATCTTTCCGAAGAGGAACAGCAGTTTGCGCTGATATTTATTAAAAACGCCGGAAATATTAAACAAATCGAAAAAGAACTGAACATATCTTATCCTACAGTTAAGAAAATGCTGGACTCAGTTATCAAAAACTTAGGTTTCACTAATGAAAGCAATACCCAGCTAAACAAAGAAACAGTATTGGATATGCTCAGAAAGAATGAAATTAGTTTTCAGGAAGCAGATGATTTACTAAAACAAATAGGAGGATGACAAAATGGATGAATATATTATTGAGTTATGTGACTACTGTAAAAATCATAATGTTGATAGTACAGAATATATAACAAAAGTTAAAAACTATTTCGAGCTTGGCAAACAGATTGATTTAACCGACCAGCAGATTATTGAGCGTTTAGGACCGGTCGAAAATCTGGTCGATTTGCATAAAGAACAAAGAGAACTGAAAATAGTCGAAAAAGAAACCGGCAACTATGGTTCAACTAACCTGTCAATTGAAATGCCGTTTGATGTATGTGTTGTGATTGAAACAAGCGACAATGATAACGTATCATTGGATTGCGATGACCAAAAGTTAATCCAGCAAATTAATTTAAGTGTAAGCAAAGACTCTATTAAATTAAGCCCAATAGGAAAGAGATTTTCCGCAAGCGGCGAATTAACTTTATATTTACCGGATATTTCTTATAAATCGGTTAGTATTTCAACGGTAAACGGTGATATTGAGTGTGAAAATTACGGCTTTGTATGCGACAGGTTCAAATTGGAATCGGTAAACAGTGACGGAGAATTCAAATTTATTAAAGCTAACGATTTAACAGTTGATGTTGTTTCAGCAGATGTGAACATCGAAAATGTCGACTGCCAATACTGTAAACTCAATTCAGTCAGCGGTGATATCACGATCGAAAAATCAATCATCGACCATTTAAAGGTCAATACTGTCAGCGGTGACATTTCAGTAGACGGCCAAGTCGGCTACAACAGTTGTGATTCTCTCAGCGGTGACATCTACATTAACGGCGAAAAAAAGAGAAAAAGTTTCCCTTTTAAATAGGAAAAAGGCTTATACCTTCCAGCCAAACCGAGGTATAAGCCTTTTTTAATGGATTTCTTCGATATGAAGAATGTAATCAAGCGTACTCAACGCTTCGATTATCTCTTTATGTGTCTTGTATTTTTTCAATTCCTTACTTTCGATGGATAATGATATCGAATAAACTGCCAGCCCCGAATCACTGTAAGCCCGGTTTTTCTCAATATCATCAATCACCATTCCCAATCTTCTGATTGTCGAAACAAAATTTTCCAGATGCTTGCTGCTTTTTAACTCCAAGTGAATTTCAAAATGATTTGAGCGATCTTTCAAATAGCCTTCCAAAGGAGGAAACAGTGATAAACTGCCCAAAAGCAAGCCAAAGCCTAGCAAGCTCAGACTGTATAGTCCGGCCCCCAAAGCTAGAGAAATAATCGTCCAGGCCCACAAACCGCAGGCTGTTGTCAGTCCTTTAATTTGACTGCGGGAAGAAACCAGCAAAGAATGGACGCAGATTATGCTGGTAGCTATTATCGAACCGGCGCACATAAAGTAATAAGGGGTTTGCAGATATTGTTCAACAATCATTATTACGGTCGCCGATAAACTCATCAAAATAAAGGTTCGCAAGCCGGCCGAGTGCCTTTTGCTTGCTCTCTCCCAGCCGATAATGCTTGATAGCACCAGCGACAACAAAACCCTTAAAGTGATACTGTAAATATTAAGCTGGATAGACCAGGTTCCCAATAACTGTGCAATTGGATCTTTCATATACTATTTCTCCTGTTGTAAATATTCTGAAGCGGCATCGGTGTAAGCCTGCTCATTTTCATCCAGTTGTTCCAAAGCCAAATCCTGTTGAATCTTTTTGATTCTTTCTATTAATATTTCCACCGAATTAGGATTGTTTTCATCAACGGTTTCAACCGCAACGATATCCTCCAGTTTATTCGAGTAAGATTTAGAGAGATATAATGCCAATTTGCTGGAAGCTGGTCCGACTAACTCATATAAAACGCTGGAAGCTAAGATGATTGTCTGTAAAGCCTGATTATATGGATAAGCCAAAATTCTCGCCCCGGTAGCAGCCAAACCGATCGCAACCCCGGCTTGAGGTATCAATGCTAAACCAAGATAGTTTCTGACTTCTTTTTGTTTGCCAACCAACAAACAGCCCAGAAAACTGCCGACATATTTACCGACAATTCTGACTAAGAAATAACTTGAAGCAATAACAATAATTGAAACACTGCCAATTTCACCAGAGTTGTTAAACAGGCTGCTCAAATCAAAAGAAACCCCTGATCTGACGAAAAACAATAACAATATCGGTGGGCTGAAGTAATTCAACTGCTTAAACAGTTTATCATCATCACTGATATTGATATAGCAGCAAGCCATCATCATACAGCCCAATAAAGGCGATACAGACAAGGCGGTACATATCCCACAAAAGCCCAACAGTAAAGCAATCGCTATAATCAAACGGTTATCGGTTGAACGTTTTTTATTGATAAGAACACTCATTAACCAACCGAAAAGACCGCCTAAAACTATCATTAATATATTCAACAGTAATGGGGTTATCATATTGGCAATGCTGAATGAATTTCCATTTAAAACTGATGCGGAAAGCGATACTACCACACTGTAACTTAACAAGGCCACAATATCATCTAAAGCCACCACCAGCAATAAGGTATCGACAAATTCGCCCCTTGCTTTAGTCTGGCGAATTGTCATTAACGTACTGGCCGGGGCAGTTGCCGAAGCCAAAGCCGCCAGAATTAAGGAAAACGGCAAGTTTAACTCAAAAATGTAAAAACACAGAATAAAAATCAGAACACTTGCCAATATAGCCTCACATAAAGTAATAACCATAGTTGATGAAAAGTTCTTTTTCAGCTTTGAAATCTTAAAAAACTCACCGGTAGAAAAGGCGATAAATGCCAAAGCGATATCAGCTAAAAAGGCGGTATTTGTAACGATATGATCAGGTATCAAATCAAGACAATATGGTCCGATTAAGATACCTACAACGATATAGGCTGTTACATTTGGCAGTTTTAATTTTTTAGTTACCCTTGTCATCAAAAATCCCGCCATCAGCATAATTGACAAAGATATAATGATAACAGCTGCCTGCGAATCGCTTAATTGTTCATACAAAAAGTCAAGCATAAAATCCCCCTTTCTGTTTAGTTTATTGCTTTTAAACGCACATATTAGTATAATGAAATAAATAATAAATTCAATTTATAGATTTTTTTGTTATTATAAATTATTTTTATATAAAGGAGGATTTTTTATGTTAGATCCGAAACTGGAAACTTTTATAACTGTGGCAGAACTGAAAAGTTTTACTAAAGCAGCCAACACTTTAAACCTGACTCAGCCGGCCGTCAGCAATCATATCAATCAGCTGGAAAAAGAGTATAATACTAAACTTTTCGTCCGGGAAAAAAGAGATTTTGCCCTGACAAACGAAGGAAAAATCGCTTTGACCTACGCCAGAAGATTAAAAGCACTGCATCAGAAAATGATGCAGAAGATTGTCGATGAACAAACTGCTTCTTCTCATGTCAAAATCGGGATTACCCACACTTCCGAAAACAACGATATTACCGAAGTGCTGGCTCAGTATGCCAATCAAATGAGCCGGATGACTATAACAATAATTACGGAATCAATAAATAATCTTTATGATATGTTAGAAAATTATGAAATAGATATTGCGATTGTCGATGGCCAAAGACCGTCAAATAAGCTGAATTATCTGATGCTGGACACTGACTATTTAGTCTGTGTTTTAAGCAACGAAAATCGTTTAGCCAAAAACTCCTTAATAACATTAAATCAGCTAAAGAAAGAGAATATGATTTTAAGACTGCCATCTTCATCAACCCGCCGCCTGTTTGAAGCAACTTTAATCAGTTTGAATGAATCGATTGACAACTTCAATGTCCTATTGGAAGTAGATAATGTCGCTACAATCAAGCAATTAGTCCGCAAGAATTTTGGAGTTTCAATCTTACCTCAAAGTGTCTGCATCAAAGACGTAAATAAAGGTAAGATTAAAACCTTACCTATTGAAAATTTAAGCATGATGCGTCAAATGAATATCGCTTATAATAAAGATTTTGCGAATACCGAAGTATTAAATGATATCGTATCACTTTACCGGCTCAGTCAAAACAAATAATTACTTGATATCCTTTTGACGATAAACAAGATAACCGCCGACTAACGATATAACTGCGATTGCCAGGGCAATTAACAGTTTAACGCCATCCAAACATCCTTCGGCAATTATTTCACTCGCCTCACAATAGCCAAACGGCGAAATATGCTTCACCGCTTTAAGCTTGTCGGAAACATTGGCTACAACATTTAAAATATACATTAGTAAGCCAATTCCCAGACCAACACCGCCGTTGTTTTTGTTATTGGTTGCGGAAATGCCAAGACATAAGCCCATCAGCTCCAGCTGCATTAAATAATAGGCCAGATGAATTAGATTGAAAGACTTCATCGAGATAGACTCACCAATCATTTTAATGCTTATTAATGAGCAAGCGTATACCAGCAAATTCATCAAAGTAATTTCAACAAAAATTGCCAGCAGTTTTTGAAGATATACACTCGATCTTTTTACCGGATGAGTCAGCAGAAATTCTGCTGTCTTTTCTTTTTCTTCTTTGCTAAGCATATTTATTGAGTATAAACAACTGTAAAAACAGCCGCCCAAGCCCAAAATATTGCCGCATTCAACCGAATAGAAGCCAATCATTGAGCCAAAATTGAGCTTATCCATGCCAAAGGCAGCCGAGAAGGAACCCATTGAAGAAAACATTTCCCCGACCATATCCATTTGTGAAGTCATAGAAGGATATAGAAAGATACAAAGCACAATCAAAGAAATAATTGATAGTGTCCAAACAACAAAGGCAATAATATCCTGCCTGATTTGAGATTTAAAGATTGTCATTGTCATTTCCTCCCCTATAATAATGCATGAAAATTTCTTCAAAATCAGGCTCGCTGATATTCAAATCATTAATCTCAAACCGACTGATTTGTTTAAGCAGCTGATTAATTTGACCTTGATATAGGAAAGAAAGCGTATTACCATCGCTTTTGATATCCTTAACATTTTCAAGCTTTGCCAAATCAAAATTACCGGTCAGACTGACTCTTTTTGAATTTCCTTTAGCCAAATTCTCGACCGAATCACAAGCGATTATTTCCCCTTCGGAGATAATTGCCGCCTTATTACAGTGATGCTGGATTTCCGACAAAATATGACTTGACATAAAGATCGTGGTACCCATTTGGTTCATTTCCGAAAGAATATTAAAGAATTCATGCTGAATCAGTGGATCTAATCCACTGGTCGGTTCATCAAGAATTAACAGTTTAGGCTGAGCCTGCAAAGCAGCCACAATAGCCAGTTTTTTTCGATTACCAAAAGACAGTTCTTCAACTTTTTTATGCAAATCAAGCTGTAACCTTTTCACCAATTGATCGGCAAATTCAGAACAGTCCTTCTTTCTTAAATCAGCAGAAAATTTGACGATTTCACTTACCTTCATATTGGGATAAAACACCGCTTCCGATGGCAGATAGCCTACTTCGGATAAGATTTCCTGCTGTTGAGTTCTAATGTCTTTTGAAAAAATTTTCACCTCACCGGCTGAAGGTTTTATCAAACCCAATAAAGTTCTGATAGTAGTCGATTTGCCGGCTCCATTGGCTCCGATAAAACCGAAAAAATCTTTTTCTTCGACCGTTAGATTGACGTTTGTTATTCCTCTTGACTTGCCGTAATATTTACTCAAGCCGTTTATTTCGATTACACTCATCGTTTACATCCTCCCTTTCAAACAAATCTTATATCCATTGACCGATTTTGAGAAGATATTTAACCACGATTTATTATCAAAGTTAATAATGCAACAAAAACAAAAACTGCCGCAATAATATAGCCCTTCTTATCATTTTCCTCGGCATTATATAAGCAAATAAATGCCAAAACTGCCAAAGCAGCCAAAATAATCAGTGCTACGGTCTTGCTGACGATATTTGTCGGACTGCCATCCATCCCTATTTGAATTATAACTTGCTGGGGCAGCATAACAAAGCACAATACTAACAAAACAATTTCGATTGCCAGTAATATAAAACTCATTTTTTTATTCATTATCTATCCTTTCTATCAACTTTTTAATTGTTGAAACTTTTCTGATTGTAAAACTATTTGACAGTGAGCAGTTGGCACTGGAAAAGTACCACTTGCTTTTGCGATAATTGGCCAACTCAAAGGAGAAATAAAGACACTTATCGGATAATACGACATGGTCATACTCGCTGGTTGGACCTAAAGACTGTTGAATTGCTTCGATGGAAGCATCAATGGGAAAAATGATATTATCATAAGAGCCGGCAAAAGAAACTGATTTATCGAAAAAATCATCCACCATTTCTTTAACCTCTTGGTAAAAACCCAAATAAAAGTTTACCGGAAGTTGCAGTTTTTTTCTTAACAGTTCATCAATCATTAATCTTACTTCATCAAATGACTCAGAGCAACAAAAATAAAAATTCCCGCTGTTAAGATAAGAAATTACTTTTTGACAGCCGCAAGCAGATAATAAAGATTTCATCAGCCCGTTATCCAAGTGGTTTTTACCGCTGATATTAACTGCCCGAAGCAACAAAATATATTGATTCATTTATTTTCCCCTTTGATGTATTAGATTAATTATACCTGATATCTATTGAAAAATACAGTATTGTATCGTTTAAAATAAAGTGCTATTATTGCACAGTTGAAAAAGAGGTATTGCTATGAGCGAATTAATTAAAACAACATCAATGGGAATTGTTTGCCCAATCATCAAAGAAGGCGATAATCTAAAACAAATAGTTATTGACTCTTTATTACAGGCTTCCGAAGGAAACTTTACAATCCAGGACAAAGATGTTTTGGCGATTACCGAATCAGTAGTAGCCAGAGCCCAAGGAAACTATTGTTCAATTGATGATATCAAAGCCGATATTCAAAGAAAGTATCCTGACGGGGTGATTGGCTTAGTTTTTCCAATTACATCAAGAAACAGATTTTCAATTTGTTTAAAAGCAATCGCTTCCGGTGCCAAAAAGATTTACTTACAATTGAGTTATCCTACCGATGAAGTCGGAAATCAGCTTATGACAATTGATCAACTGGATCAATTCCACATCAATCCATACAGTGATAATTTGACTTTAGAACAATACCGTGACTATTTCGGAGAAAATCTCCATCCGTTCACCAAAGTCGATTATGTGGCTTTCTATCAAGAGCTGATTCAGCAACAGGGTTGTGAGGTAGAAATTATCTTCTCCAACGATTGCCGCCACATTCTAAACTATACTAAAAATGTTCTAACTTGTGATATCCATACAAGAGAGCGCACAAAGCGCATTTTAAAAGAAAATAACGCCGAAATCGTCTACGGACTGGATGATATTATGGCAGAGCCAATTAATAACAGCGGCTATAATGCCCAATTCGGTTTGCTGGGTTCCAACAAGGCCGATGAACAAAGAATAAAGCTGTTTCCGAGAGATTGCCAGCCATTTGTTGACGATATTCAAAAACAATTATTTGAAATAACCGGCAAAAAGGTTGAAGTAATGATCTACGGGGATGGTGCCTTTAAAGATCCGGTTGGAAAGATTTGGGAATTAGCTGATCCTATGGTATCACCTGCTTATACGGTTGGACTTGAAGGCACGCCAAATGAATTAAAGTTAAAGTACCTGGCCGATAATGAGTTCAAAGATTTAAGCGGTGAACAACTTAGAAAGGCTATTACCGAAAAGATCAGTCATAAGCAAGACAATCTCGCCGGTCAAATGATTTCAGAAGGAACAACACCTCGTAGACTGGTTGACTTACTCGGTTCATTAGCCGATTTAACCAGCGGTTCAGGTGATAAAGGTACCCCTGTTGTTTATATTCAAAACTACTTCAGCAACTACTCAAAATAAAGGCTTCGGAGAAAATCCGAAGTCTTTTTGTTATCCAAAAGAATTATAAAGATTTGTTTTTCCTTGTTTAATGCTTATTGAAGCAGTCAAAAAAAGACATCTTGGTTAAAACCAAAATGTCATATTTTTTTCTGGTAGTCTGTACGGGGTTCGAACCCGTGAGTGTTGCCTTGAGAGGGCAATGTGTTAAACCACTTCACCAACAGACCAATTGCTAATATAGTTTAGCACAATTTTTAGCAGAAATAAATATTAGATTACTTGCAAGATATAAAACTTCAAATAGTTTGTTTCGTTTATATTCAGCAAGATAGGGTGGTCTTTTCCCTGTTGCGAAAAGCTTACCTGTTTTAAAGATACACTTGCCTGGGCTGCGGCCTCAGTCAACATCTTTTCAAAATCAGTCTGACTCATAAAGTGGGAACAAGAACAGCTGACAAGATATCCTCCCCGTGGCAGTAATTTCATCGCTCTGGCATTAATATTCTTATATCCGTTATAAGCATTTATGGTTGTATCTTTACTCTTGGTAAAAGCCGGAGGATCCAAAATGATGACATCAAATTCTTTTTTATTTACTTTGTCAAGATAATCAAAAGTATCTCCGACTTCAAATTCAATCTTATCTTCAAAACCGTTCAGTTCTGCATTTCTTTTAGCCTGACTGATTGCTTTGGCGGAAATATCCAGGGCTACAACCCTGCTAGCTTTCCCCTTAACACAGTTAAGCGCAAAAGAGCCGGTATGAGTAAAGCAATCCAAAACTCTCATTCCTTTTACTAAATCTCTGACTAATAATCTATTGAACTTTTGATCCAGGAAGAAACCTGTTTTTTGTCCTTCAACATAATCAACCCAAAACTTGATGCCGTTTTCATCAATTATTACCTCATGACAGTCTTGGTCAATTTCTGAACTTGTATAAGCATAACAGCTATCAAGAGTCAGTCCCTCTAAGCTTCTTGAAGCAACATCATTTCTCTGATAAATAGCCTTAATATTGATGCCATCTTCTTTCAATATTTGCAGCAATAACTTATAAATTCGGTTACGAATTCTTTCCATACCGTAACATGCTATCTGACTAACTAGAATATCATTATACCTATCGATTGTTAATCCGGGCAGCTGGTCAGCCTCGCCAAATACTAACCGATAATTATCATACCCAGCCATCACCGTTTTGCGGTATTGATAACTGTATTGTAACCTGCGATAAAAAAATTCATCGTCAAAGACATCGTTAGCGTTTCTACTTAACAAACGGACTTTAATCTTGGAATGCTGAGAAAAGAAGCCACTGCCAAGATATTTTCCCTTTAAAGATATTACATCAACAATATCGCCGTTTTCGATATTATCGTCGATATCGACTACATCAGAATAATAAAGCCAAGGGTGATTGTTTTCCAACCATCTTTTACCCTTATCACTTACGGTAACAACCGGATAATCTCTGAATGTTTTCAAATAAACCACCAACCCTTACTTCGTATAAAAATTATACAACAAACCGACCCTAGTCAGCGGTAATTTTTGTCTGCGGCAATAAAAAACTGCGTCCGTGACGCAGTTTCCAGATTTACATTTCATTTGCCTTTTGCATTAATTGACAAATCTTATTTGAATAATCGACAGGATCTTCAATCGGGAATCCTTCAATCAACAAAGCCTGCTGATAAAGCAAGTCCGCATACTGATCAACCAAATCCTTATCTTTTTCATATACTTTCTGTAATACCTTGAAAATACCATGGTCAGGATTGATTTCCAGAATTTTGGTAGCTTTAGCCTTTTGATCAGAAGGTATCTGAGATAAATACTTTTCCATTTCCATTGAAATACCGTTGTCTTGAGCAACCAAACATACCGGATGGCTCTTTAATCTTGAAGAAATTCTAACTTCACTAACCTTATCTTTTAAAGCCTCACTCATCTGCTGCAACATTGATTTGTTGTCTTCAACAAGTTTTTCCTTAGTTTGCTTTTCCTGTTCGTCTTCAACATCTAATGAAGCCTTTTGAGCGCTCTTGAATGGCTTGCCGTCATATTCATTTGCGATCATAGCGACAAACTCGTCGATATCATCAATAAAATACAGAACTTCATAACCCTTAGACAACAGGTTTTCAATCTGAGGCAGTTTCTTGATTTGTTCAATTGATTTACCACCGGCATAATAAATTTCATTTTGGCCTTCAAGCATTCTTTCCTTATATTCTTTCAAAGTGACATATTTATCTTCCTTAGACGAATAGAACAAAAGTAAATCAATTAATTCATCTTTATGCATACCATAATCCTGATATACGCCATACTTTAAACTGTAACCGAAATTTTTAAAGAAAGATTCATATTTTTCCCGGTCTTTTGTCAACATATTTACCAAAGTTGCCTTAATCTTTTTACTGATTGACTTACTCAAAGACTGCAATTGACTATCCTGCTGTAAAATTTCTCTTGAAATGTTCAAATTGACATCGTCAGTATCGATTAATCCTTTGACAAAGTAATAATAATCCGGCAACAATCCTTTGGCATCGCTCATAATAAATACGCCTTTTGAATACAGCTGTAAGCCAGGCTGGTAATCTTTTGAATAGAAGTTGTATGGGGTTTTTGACGGTATATACAATAAAGCCTTATAAGATACATTGCCTTCTATTGAATAATGAATCTTTTCTAACGGATCGGTATAATCGTTAAATTGTGATTTGTAGAAAGAATTGTAATCTTCATCAGTAAGATCTTTTTTATCTCTGCGCCATAAAGGAACCATTGTATTAAGAGTCTTTAACTCTTCAACTGTTTTATACTGGCCTTCGTTTTCTTCATCAGGAATACTCTTTTCCACCATCATAGTAATCGGATATCTGACATAATCCGAATACTTCTTAACTAATGATTCAATAGTATACTTATCCAGATACTGACTGTAGTTATCTTCATCATTATCATCTCTTAAATATAAGATGATATCTGTTCCGATTGCTTCTTTTTCGCTTTCATCAATAGTGTAGCCGTCTTGACCGGTTGAGCTCCATTTATAAGCCTGTCCCTCAACGGTCTTAGAGATTACGTCAATTTTTTTAGCTACCATAAAGGCGGAATAAAAGCCGACCCCGAATTGACCGATAATGTCAACCTCGTTTCCGTTTTCCAATTTATCTTTGAAATCCAGCGAACCGCTATGAGCAATAGTGCCTAAATTGTTTTCCAGTTCGCTCTTATTCATCCCGATACCGTTATCACTGATAGTAATGGTACGATTGGCATTATCAACCGTAATGGAGATTTCTAAAGGTTGTTCGCTACTGTAAGTGTTATCGGTTAAAGACAAATAATGTCTTTTATCCAAAGCATCTGAAGCATTGGAAATCAACTCTCTCAGAAATATTTCTTTATTGGTATAAATAGAATTTATCATTAAATCTAATAGTCTTTTTGATTCGGTTTTAAACTGTTTTTTGCTCATCTTGTTTCCTCCTTTTAGCACTCTTTAGTAATGACTGCTAATATAATAACTCTGTCCGAGAAAAAAAGCAATATACTATCGATGAATTTCTATCATCTTCTGACAATATTGAATAAACTGATGTTTAACTGTATCGGGTGAAATGATTTTGATTTTCCCACCGAAAGTAAACACTCCGGCAAAAAAGGTTTGGCTTAAAGCCACAGAAATATTGCACAAATAACCCTCGTCAAGCTGCTTAACAATGATTATTTCATCATTAAACTGATTGAACAAATAATCCAGATAACCTTTTTGGCAGAAAAGATTAACATTGACTCGCTGAGCCTGAAACATTGAAAAATTGTGTTTTAAATACTCACTTCTGTCATAAGCCACCTCAATGGTTTTAGCCTGATCCAAAACAATTCTGTCAATTTTTTCCAGCCTGTATTTATTGATAGAATTATACTTTTTTTGATAACCGATTAAGTAACATTGGGACTGATTAACTACAATATCTAAAGGATACAGCTGGTATTGATGATGACGATAGAGTTTCTCTTTTTTGATACCTAAATCATAATAACGAAAAGATATCAAACATTTCGATTTAATCGCTTCTAATAAAAGATCAACGTTTTTGAGACTCCCTTCATTTCCTTTAGTGCTATTATCAAGCTTATTTTCAAGAAGCTTTCGATCATATTTGTTAGTTAAACTGGCTAATTGATTAATCAGCCACTTTTGTTCAAGTTCGCTTAAATACTTACTGTCGCATACCATCTCGCTAAGCAGGTACAATTGACTGTTATCAAACAACAAACCGTCAAGATAAAAACCTCTCCGTTTTCTTCTGATTGGAAAACCGGCCTCTGTCAAATCGGTAATATCCTGGTAAATCGTCTTTAATGTTGCGGTATTGCCATAACAGTTAAAGTAGGCTTCCACAATACTGTTGCCGCTGCAGGGGTGATCGCTATTGGAGTTTTCAATCAAATGCTGTAAGACAAATAAAATTCTCGTTCTATTTTCCATTTTCTTTTTCCTTTTATAATATGTAAATATTTACATATTAAAATTATAACACTGTAATAAAATAAAGTCAGTTATCTTAGGAGGTTTTCTATGAAAAAGTCTTATTTGTGTTTATTATCTTTAGCCCTGGCCATTTTCGCTCTAACCGAAAGCATTAATGATCGCAATTTGCTCAGTTATGGCTTAATTCTTTTAGCGCTGGTTTGCTTATTTCTCTATGACCAAAACTTTTATAAAAAACTTCATTTTAATAAAGCCGATGTAACTTCACTTTTAGTCCAGTTGCCGCTTATGTTGTTTATCAGTGCTTTACTAAAAATAGATGTTGTAGTTGTAGGATGCATCTGCGTTATCAACTTAAAAATATTAATAGAAATCAAAGCAATGAGTAAAGCAGATTGCCTTTACTACTTAAATGTTATCTTTTTCGGTTTTGTTCTTTTGCTGATACTGATGATAGCTGCTTTGGTGGTTAATACCTCTAACAATTACCTTTTACTGTTGTACAGCATTTTGTGCATTGAACTGTTTATCCCCTTTGTTTTATCTTTTATCAGCTACAAATTTCTGTGATTTTGATTGAATTCTGACCGCAAAAATGGTTTAATAAGTTTGCGAGGTATTGCGATGAGAATATTAGTAAGTAATGATGACGGCATTTATGCTGACGGTATTAAAGCCTTAGTTAATGAAATGAAAAAGTTAGGTGAAGTGGTGGTATCCGCTCCGGCAACCCATCAATCAGGTGCAGGCCATTCGATTTCTTTCAATCAGATTGTCAAGGTTGAAAAGGTTCAATATGACCAAGAAGTAGCCGGTTATAAAGTTTTCGGCAAACCTAAGGATTGTGTCGAACTGGCTTTATCAGTTTTAACCAGTGATATTGATTTAGTTATCACCGGTATTAATGAAGGTTTTAACTTAGCTGCCGATTGCAGTGCCAGCGGTACTTGTGGAGCAGCTTGTTCAGCTCTGCCTTATAATATTCCTTCAATTGCGGTATCGTTAGGTTTCGGTGAGAATTATGATTACAGTTACGCTGCCAAAGTAGCCTTAGAAGTCGCAAAATGGTTTCTAGAACAACCGTTTAATAAAGATTTTACCCTGAGTATTAATGTCCCAAATATCCCCGAAGAAGATATCAAAGGCATTACCGTTGCCGGATTTGGCGGTTATCCGAAATATGCCCAAGACTTAAATGGCAAATTTGACGGTCAATATTATTACTACAATTTAAGAAGCACAGATGTTTCATTCCAATATACGGTTAATAATTTGGATGGCGATTTATATGCCATAAGTCAAAACTATATCACTCTCACTCCGATTAGTTTAAATATGGTAAAACAGGATAGTTTGCCGCAACTGAAACAGGCCTGGAACAAAAAGTAGTTAGCAGCTGTTTTAAACGCATATGTAGTTCAATGGTAGAACACCAGCTTCCCAAGCTGGTTACGCGGGTTCGATTCCCGTCATATGCTCCATTGTACATTTTACTGACTTTGTTATAGAGTCAGTTTTTTTAAAAAACGTTGCCTATATGCAACGTTTTATTCTATTGATTTTCTTCTCTTTCCGGATAATAAGTAGCGGTCGCATTCGGTATTGAGCTAATCGCATCCAATAATCTTTGTAAATCCCTATGCAAATGAAGCGGATTACCTTTTGGCAAATCTTTTAACTCAATTTTGTCTTTACCCAACAATTTCTTAAGACAAGTAATGCAGATTCTGATATCAAATTGTCCTTCAAATAATGGAGTAATGGGCTTATCCAAGTGCATTGATTTATAAACTGCTGTCATCGCTGTTCTGACACTTGTTTCTACCGTAAAGACAACATCTCCTTCAAGTTCGACAAATTGACCTATGAAAGCCAGATTTTTGCTGCCATCAGGAATGATCTGCGGTCTATCCCGTAATCCTCTTGGCATAAATTGAGAGGTAATATAAGGCATTACAGTCGGAATAGCTATACAATGACGGCTGATTTCTTCAAACCGATCTTCCAATCCGCAATAGTACAAAAATTCCTGTAAAATCTCTTCCCCAGAACATTCCAACATTGGTTTTTTAACATAGCTTCCCGCAACATCGGAGTTTAATCCATAGAACCATAATACTTGAACATTTTCAGGTTGCTGAGGACTGGCTGGCTGAAGCGGAGCCCCGTAAGTAATAAACCAAGGTGAATCAACAAAAGTAGTTGCACCACCGGCACCGGTAACATTGCCAGTCTTTTCTTCCAAATAGTTAAAGAAATCAGGATAATCCTTTATCGTCAAGGTGCAGCTGACAAAGACGCTCTTGTCCATTTCCGACACAAACTTTTCCGGATGACCGAAATCTTCTGATTTTTCAGCCAGTTTTTCCCACAAACTAAAGCAGCCTCGATTAACGATATCTCTATTGATCACAGCCGGCTCACTCATACTTCCGGTAGTAGAGTTTTGAGTCATTGAACCGTTGGTGAAATAAACAAAATCAGCTTGATCAATTTTTTGAACGGTTTCTGCTTCATTGGATTTCAATATAAGAGATTTTACCACTTTGGAATTACCGGAAATCTCCATATCCATATCAATAACCGTAGTATTGGCAACAAAATTTACGCCATTATCAGCTAAATATTTCTGTAAAGGCAAAATCAGGCTGTTATATTGATCATATTTTGTGCGCAGAATGCCTTTTAAATGCTCAATACCGTCTAAATGATGCATAAATCTAACGGTATATCTCTTCATTTCAATTAAACTGTGATATGGTTTAAAAGCCAGCATACTGGCCCAGTAATACCATAAGTTGCTTTCAAAATACTCTTTTGAAAACCATTGTTCAATGGTAACATCTTCAAGTTCTTCCTCCGGTGTTACCATCATTTTGACCATTTGTTCTTTAACCCTTTCGGAAATGCCTAAATCAGCTTGACTGTGTTCAACAAAACCCTTTTCCCATAAACGATGTTTGGAATTAATCTCTAAATTCTTATTACATTCACGAGTTTCATCTAGAACAGTTCTTCCCTCTTCATAAATTGAAGGAATACTGCTAAACAAGTCCCATAAACATTCCATATATGGTTCCAGTTCTCTCTCGCCTCTGGCTATATAACCGATTTCACTGTTGCCGCTGGCATCCATTGAACCGCCAAAAACCGGCAATTGATCATAAACAGTGATATTTTTACCCGGCATATGCGCATCTCTCACTAAAAATGCCGCAGTTGCCAAACCGGCAATGCCGCCTCCGATAATATAGGCTTTTCTTTTTTCAATACCCTGCGGTGCGCGGGGATTTACTCTGTCATAATTTTTCACTTTTCTGCTCCTTCCATCGCAAAATACAACACCTGTTGTATTTTGACCAATTCCATATTATAATAATCGCAAATAAAAACAATCATTACTTTTGAATGATTTGTCGGTTTTCCGATAGATAAAAAGAAAATGTCGGATTTTGGTCGAGAAAGAAGGGAAAACAAATGAAAGCAAAATATAAAATGTAAATGTCAGAATAGAAATGTAGGAAATTACCGATTAAAAATGTAGGTAC
>JBJFHD010000041.1:0-4386 GCA_051893335.1 Erysipelotrichaceae bacterium
CTTCACCAATAAGAAATGCCTGAGCAAGTCCATCGGGAGAAGGCTGGACAGCATACGACAATTTAATTCCAAAATCTGATCCATCACCTAAAAGATGCTCGAATCTTGGTGTATCTTCCGGAGTTGAAATAATTAGAATATCTTTTATTCCGGCAAGCATCAACGTACTTAACGGATAATAAATCATTGGTTTATCATATATGGGAAGAAGCTGTTTACTTGTTACCAACGTTAAAGGATATAGCCTTGTACCGGATCCACCCGCTAAAATAATACCTTTCATAACTCTCCTGTTTAATTACAATTTTGTAAAATATGTCTAACCCAACTGTCAATTGAGTAATTCTCTTTTATCCTATCATCAACTGGAATGTATTCCGAATGAAAAAAGATGTCGTCAAAATCGAACTCACCGTCAAACACATAAATATTTTCAGGCCTATAAAAATCATAATTGACTATTGTCTTGTTAGTTGTAATAAGTTTTTTGTTTGCCGCTAAAGCTTCAAACGTACGGATGGTCAATCCCGTTTGTCCCTTCTTAGGACAGTCTAATATAAACTTTGACTGCATTAAAACCCTATTAACATCTTCTTTAGGCAACCTTTTATAGAAAAACTCCTTTGATTTAGAATGCCTAAACTCTTTATTTGTTAATTTATAATAAAGCCAAACAAGTTTTGACTGTAATATATATTTTTTATAAACGTTCAACCCATTATTTTCTAGTCCATTAACCATTGCCTTGATAAACTCATACTTTCCCGGCATCATAGTTAATAATACGCAAGCGTCATATTTAATCTCTTCAACAGGATAATTCTCAAACGAATAAAACAACGGAATGAGTTTAAAGTTGTCATAGGTTCGACAATCATCATAGTCAAAAGAATAGCAATCGTCAAAAACTTGAGCAAATTCTATTCTATCCGGCATAGACGATATAGGGTCATACATATAGAAAACAAATCTCGATGAAGGAGATTCGGTTTTAAGTTCTTCTATCATTTCTTTTGAAAACGACTGACCGTATAATACAAAAATCACATCATATTTTGTTGAGCTAACATTAGCTTTGATGTTATCAAAATACTTCCTGATTTTTCTTTTGATTAAATTCTTATTTAGCCTAATAAGAGCTTTTGTAATAAAATTCGTATCGGGTCGATCATCAAAATAATCAACTTCATATCCAGCCCTTTCGAATCCCTGTTTAATAATCTCGTGATAATTATAAAACCTTGGTCCGATAAACAATAGCTTTTTCATTATTTTGCTCCGTCGTGTTTAATAACGCTTAATATTGTCTTGAAAATAATTTTTATATCTAACCATATCGAACAGTGGTCAACATAATACAGTTCCATTTTTTGACGTTCACCACTTTCGTATGTGGTATTGCTTCTGCCGTTGCAAGCCCACCAACCTATCATTCCAGGCTTAACCGATAAAAGCTTGTCGCCGTCTTCCCCGTATTTTTCATTGACTTCCTCTTCCATAAGAGGACGAGGACCAACAACCGATATTCTTCCGACAAATATATCCCACACTTGAGGCAATTCGTCCAAAGAGGTTTTTCTTAAGAAGTTACCTACTTTAGTTATTCTGGGGTCATTGTCAATCTTAAACTCTTTCTTATACTGTTCAAGCTGTTCAGGCGTAAGCATATCTTCAAGCTTATCAGCGTTTTTCTTCATACTCCTGAACTTTGAAACAAAAATAGGCTTTCGATTCTTACCTACACGCTTATGCTTATAGATAACCTTCCCACCATCGCTGCATTTAACCACAATCGCAAGTATTATGTAAAGCCATGAGAATACCAAAAGCACTAAACCCGATGCTATTATATCAAATGCACGCTTAAAGAAGAGATAGGATCCGTAACGGAAACCGCTCTTATTTCTAGGCTTCTTCTCTTCTTCTGCAGTCTTTATCTCAATGACTTTATCTTCCGTCTGTTCTGTTTCAGGTTGTTCAACTGCTGCAGGCTGAACGTCGATTGCTGACGTACCCTGCGTTTCGTATTCTGTTGTGTCTATCTTTTCAACTTCCATATTTTCACCAAAGCTCTCACGTGCGTATACGCACACGCGCGAAAACAAAAAAGGCGCACAAATCGTAAGGTCTTGCCTATAAAACATAGGTAGATAGAATGGCTTGAACCTCCCCCATTAGATTTCATTGCGCCAGAAGACCGTCTAACTGTTACGGACAGAGTTAGTTAAGAATAAATAACATAAAAACAATACTTAATGTTAAGCACGAATTTATTATATAAATTCTATCATAACTATATATTAATGTCAAATAACTTTTTCGCCTTTTTCAACAACCAACAGGTCGACTTCGCTAAATGCCCGATAGTTAGTTAAAGCATATATGGCACCCAATTTTTTTAGACCCCCATATATGCCTTAATGAAAAAAATTTTTATTTATTAATGGTTATTTTAGCCATTTTTTGTAACGTTTGAAAACAGCTTTCTAAATGTGTTTAAACACAACAAAAACGGTAGTTTATCACCAAGATAAGCTACCGCTGTCAATATTATTGCGCTATTGCCAAATTGGCAACCAAACCACGGCTTACGACCAAGTGCAGTGGTTGTATTTAATGCCGTGGGCGGTGCAGAACTTTTCAAACTCTGAGGTTTTGAATGTTTCGCCGAACTCAGCGATGAGCATTTGTTTAAAGTCGTCGCTATGTAACTTTTGCAATTCGTTAAATAAGAGCTCTGCGTTTTCTTTGTTTAAATCATACCAACTCTCCCAATCGTGTCCGCCGAATTCTTCCACCCCGAAATCCACGACCTCTACCCTTATGCTTCCGTCATCCTTTTGAGTAAACATTAATCCGCTTGTTCCTGCTCTCATCGTATTTCCTCCGTTAGTTATTTCAAAATTATTTTTCAGCTAAACTTGATTTAACTGATAGACTAAAACTTCCTTATAAAAGCTGTCCGGCTCTTTTCCCAACCATTTCAGAGCTTTGGAAATATCTATTTCAAAGCCCTTGCCGAAATAATCGTACATAGCTTTATGCGAACCCGAAAACGGTCTTGCTACTACACGGGTAACATTTTCCTCCATAGGAAGACTACGGTTAATCGACATATTACAGTTGAGCAAACTCTTTCCGTTATCGAATATAGGGGCAGTAAAATAACTACCGTCGCCGTTCATTATTATGCCAAGGTTGTGAAAATGTCTGTCCTCGTTGAGCGTGATATAGTCGAGGGTAAACACCTTTTTGAAGTAATCAGTTAAATCAAGCCCTACAAATTGCTTGCAGAAGTCAATGACGTATTCCGCCGATTGCCCTACACCTTTGAACTTTTGAATTACTTTATACAGAGGTTCACCCATTACGTTGCCGTGTAGCTTTTCAAGCGTGATAAACGATTGAGTTGGTGATAAAAAGTTTTTACTTCGGCAACCGCATCTTCCGTTAATTTTTCCGTATTCGTAAGTAACATACTCATTTGGATTGAGTGAAGAGAAGGTTAACAGTTTTGAAACAAGGTACTCCACCTCTCCCTCGCAACCCTCGTTATCTTCTTTGTACCAGTAACCGTCCTTGAAAAACTTCAGCTGTGTGCCGTCGCTGGTGCCTTCCGTATCTACGAGAAAGTCGTCGGAAATTTTAACGTTAAACATTTCTTAATCTCCTTGGAACAACGTCTTTCCAAGTTAAACTCTCCCCTGCAAACCTGAACCAGAGAAAATCGTTATAAGATACCCCGTGAGTTTTCTGCACGATTGCTAACGGGTCATAATAAGGGATACCGAGCTTGTTTAAATAGTTATCGATATTCTTACAATCACGTTGCCAACAACGGCTTTCGAGTATGGTTGAGAGTGTGAAAACGTCCATCTCTTCCCTGCTGAAAATCTGTTTGACGGGGTGGTTAGTAAACCTCTGCACCTTGACTTTGTTGTCCACAACCTTGACGAAAGAAACAACCTCATCCTGCCAAAAACACAACATTTCAAACCCTTCCCACCTGTTTGCGGAATTACTTTGGGGAACTAATCTTACATCCATATTTATGGCTTTTAATATCTTTTGCAAAGTGCTTAAATCGGGAGTAACAATACCTGCCTCTATACGCCCTATCGTGGACTGAGGAACGTTACACATCTTTGCAAGTTCTGCCTGCGAAATCTTTAAGCTCTTACGTTTTTTCTTTAAATCAGCTATAACCTGCATAATTATCCCTCTCACCAATATAATAGCATACACCAATATCATAGCACAAATGCTATAAAATTGTCAATAGTTTTGTTTGATATTGATTATTTATTGTTATAATTAACTTTTAATAATTGCCGTTCTGTTACGACTGAGTTGTGTTTTTGAAATGAAAAAAGTGGTCAAACGGGG
>JBJFHD010000042.1:0-20039 GCA_051893335.1 Erysipelotrichaceae bacterium
GCTGCAAGCCTCTACATAGTTTCCTAAATTTTTATTTTTTTACAGCCCCCTTTTTCAAAAATGTTCATTATTGTTTTACAGCTCAATCAATTGATATTCTCTTGAACCGAAATTCAGTTTTTCAGCTGCCTCTAAAGTATGCAATCCGTGTCTGGTTTCAATTCTCTCAACAAAATGATCTCTTCCTTCATCAGTGCTGTTATAAATCAGATCAACGCAAGCCTGATCGATAGCCAGCGAATCATCTGATACCAAAACCCCAATGTCTTTCATACATGGATCCTCAGCTTTTGAACAGCAGTCGCAATCCACTGACAGATTTGCCATTACATTAACGAAAACCAGCTTTCCGGCAAAATGCTGTACAACCGAGCTGGCAGCATCCGCCATTGCTTCCAAGAATTTATCTTGAGGAGTGTTCAAACCCCAAAACTCGTTAACATTCAAAGACTGTCCGGCCGAATGGATGTAGGCCTTGCCGGCAGCTGAAGCACAACCGATTGAAAGTTGTTTAATAGCTCCGCCAAAACCACCCATCGGATGACCCTTAAAGTGAGATAAAACCAGCATTGAATCATAATTCATTAAGTTTTTGCCCACATAGTTTTCATCTAACTGAAAACCATTCTTTACTTCTAAAACCGCATCAGGACCGAACTGATCCATTAAGTCAACCTTGAAATATTCGCTCCAGCCATGGTTTTTTAACAGTTTGATATGTTTAGCCGAAGTATTTCTTTCCCCGTCATAGGCAGTGTTGCACTCGACAACTGTACCTCCGACATAATCAATTACCGGCTTAAAAAATTCCGGATGTAAAAAGTTCTGATTGCCGTCTTCTCCGGAATGTACTTTGACTGCGACTTTATCAGCTAATCTATCTTCATACAATTTATACATTTCTAATATTTTTGCTGAACTGATTTCTTTACTGAAATATACTTTACTCATTATTACACCTCCATCATCATAAGTAATTGTATTAAATTATCGATCTGATAATCAGCCAGTGACTGATCGACTTTTAGTCTGTCGTCTTTCAACGCTACCACTTTCAAACCGGCCCGCTTTGCGGCTAAGATACCGGTCGTTGAATCCTCAATTACCAAACATTGTTCTTTGTTAAGTTCAAGAGTCTTTACGGCCTGATTATAGCAGTCAGGGTGGGGCTTACTTTTGAATTGGAAATCGTGGTCAACCACAACATCAAAAATATCTTCCCAATTTAACTCTTGAAACACTCTTTGGATTTTTTGGCGATCACTAGCTGTTACTAACCCCAATATATATTTTTCTTTCAATTTTCGCAAGACATAAGAAGCATTTTCTTTTTCCAGTTTGTGATAATCGATGTGCTGATAAGCTCTGGTTTGATATGTTTCGGTAATTTCAGCTAGATTTGGCAAATAAGCCAACTTCTCCTTAACAAAATCCGAGAATTTTCTCCCGCACATTTTTTCGATAAATTCATCATCCATTTCCACAGAATATTCTTTCAATAATTCAATCTTAATCGATAAAGTATAATATTCTGTATCCAGCAAAACCCCATCTAAATCAAATAAAATTGCTTTAATCATACTATCTCAATTCAAAGCTGATTCTTGCTTTATTGTCAACCAAATCAAAATGAGCAATACTGCCGGCAATAATGGCCCAACTTGGAGGTAAATGACCAAAATCACACCCATATACAACAGGAATATCATCTGTCAGGAAACTATCCTTTAATAAGTCAACGGTTTGATAGTCAAATAACGGCGTGCTGTTAACAGCTCTGCCGTAAATAATGCCTCTACAATATTTAAACCAGCCGTTTTGTTTCAATTGAAACAAGGCTCTTCTTTGACCGAATACATTCAAATCGCAGGCTTCCAAAAACCAGATAAAACCATCGGCTTTATACTTTTCCAAAAAGCTGTCGACTTTATCAAAAGGAGTACCGCATAACTCTTCCAGCACATCCAAACAACCGCCGATAATTCTGCCCTGAAAGTGTTCATCATGCTCTCTGATAGACTGATAAACCACTTCTTCCGTTTTGTTATAACCGCACAGGGCATTGCCCGGTGATTTGGATAAATCCTCAACCTCATATTGATCATAACTTTCCAGTGCCAAAGTCTTACCGGTAATCAAATCATAACTGTCCTGTAAAGATTTATCCCAATTATTCATTCCGAAACTGGAAAAATTACTGCCATAGATTGCCGCAACATCACAAATAACCGGCAAAGTAAAGGTGAGATTAGTGTTATCAGAATAACCCATAAACCATTTAGGTTTAGCATACTTTAATGTTTCAAAATCTATATATGGCAAAATCTCCAGCATCAATTCGCCCCCGGCAACCGAGAAAACAAAGTCACTGTCAACTGCTAAGTAGTGTTTCATAAACTCACTTGCTCTGATATCCGCCTTTGCACTTCTACCCTTAGTAATGCCGTAAAGATAATCGCTTTCTTTTATTCTATAACCTAAATTGGCAAATTTCTTTTTCGCATTTGCATACCTATCCTCATACGGATAACCGCTAACTCCAAAAGAAGGAGCAACAATAGAAATCGTTGCTTGTTTATTCAAAAATGAACCGTAACGCATATCTAATCCAGCTCCTTTAACACTTTATTTATTCTGCTTCTGGTTTGTTGCTCACCGATTATCTGCATAATCGACCACAAATCAGGCGTATTTTTACGACCGGTTGTCGCAATTCTGATTACTTCGCTGACATCGGCGATACTGCCTTTATATCCTGTCGGATCAAGTTTGTAAGCCTTCATATCCGATTGATAACCGTTATTATCAGCAATAGCCTTAACTTTTTCAAACCATGTATTATTATCATCACTATAGTCGTAACTGTTTAAGAAATCACTCAATAGCTTTTTAACTTGCTCATTGTCATATTGGAAAGTATCAATCATCTTATGGTGATAATACAAATCGATTGAATCAAGAATTTGTGATGCATAAGCATAATCTTTTCTTCTCTTTTTCATATTCAAGCCCATTCCAAGAGTTAAAATGGCATCCAGCTTGCTTTCATCAGAAAAATACATTTGATAATCTTCACTGCGATAAGTCTTAATATATTCTCTCAGATAATCTTTCATTTGCTCCAAAGAGAATTTAGACAAATATGTTTTAGAAATATTGTTTAATTTTTCCAAATCGAACAAAGCCCCTGATTGACCCATTTTATCCAATGAGAACTTAAACTGTTCCAAATCGGTATCAGGATTTTTTAAATACCATTCTTCAAAATTCCAGTTCAACAAAGTCATCAAATATAGTTTAACGGCGTATGGGTGATAACCTAATTGACGGTAAAAATCCAATGATAACTCCGGATCCTTTCGCTTTGACAATTTGCGTTTAGTACCTGTCTCATCAATTTTCATCAAGACGGTTGTATGAGCGTACCTAAATCTTTTAAAACCCAGTAAATCGCACAACTGTAAATGAACCGGCAAAGTACCCAGCCATTCATCCCCTCTCAATACAATAGTTGTATGCATCAAGGTATCATCAATAACATGGGCAAAATGGTAGGTTGGAATCCCGTCAGCCTTTAATAAGACAATGTCCTGATCATTTTCGTGAACCGTAATATCGCCCTTAATCTCATCATGAAAAGTATGTGATTTGCTGCTATCACCGGTTGCACGCATTCTGATTACATAACTGTCGTGATTATCTAAATGAGCTTTAATCTCTTCTAAGCTAAGATTGCGGCATTTTGCCCATTTACCATAGTAACCGGTTGCTAAATTTTGAGAAGACTGCTGTTCTCTTAATTCGCTCAATTCTTCCTCGCTGCAAAAACAAGGATAGGCCTTGCCTTCACTGACCAGTTTTTTAGCAAAAGTCTGGTAGATTTCAGCTCTTTGTCTTTGATAATATGGCCCGTATTTACCATCAGGAGAATGGGCTCCTTCGTCGAATTTAATCTGGAAATAGTCGAAACAGGAAATAACCGTTTCAACTGCTCCTTCGACTTTTCTTTTCAAATCGGTATCCTCAATACGAAGATAGAATACTCCATTACTCTGATGGGCAATTCTCTCATCAGCCAATGCTCCATATAAATTACCCAAGTGAATGAAGCCGGTAGGAGATGGCGCAATTCTTAATACTTCTGCTTTTTTAGGCAATTCTCTTTCAGGATATAAATTCAGGTAGTATTGCCAGTCATTAGTTATATTTGGAAATAATAAATCCGCTAATTGTTGATAATCCACTTTTTCATCCTCCTGTTTACATAAATTGACTCGGATGTTTTACATAAAAGTCTTCTTTTTGAGCCAATTGTTTTAATTGGTGATTTTGCTTGTCTTCAGTAAAGAAATATAAATCTTCAAAAATATAATCCCAATTAAAGAATTTATCTTTATCCATTTGTAAATATTCAACTGTTTTTTCACTTCCGGTTGGCATAATCGGATGTGATAAAACTGTCGCAACTCTTAACATATGGAAACAGTCAATCAATGTCTGTTTTCTTAATTGTTCATCGTTAGTCTTGCTGGCTAAATCAGTGTTTCTGGCCCAGTATTTATTAGCTTGGCGAATATAGGTATCTAAAACATTCTGAATCTGATGTAATTCAAAACGATACATCATCTGCTCGTAATCTAAGATAGCTTTATCACTGATTTCTTTGATTTCCTTGCTTACATCACCGTAAGGCAAAACGTTATCGAAATACTGTTGAGCACTGTAAAAACAACTGCGGGCCAGTCTGTTTAAAACATTGGTATATAAATTACCTTGAGCTAAAACAGGGTCGGCTTCTTTCTCATTAGCAGCTGGATTTAACGGTTTCGGCATAAAGCTGACTGATTTATTGGCTAATGCCAAAGCCAAGAAGTGAGCTCTTAACTGTTCGGCAGTATAGTATTGCAGTAAATCCTCAGCCATTGGTGGCTTAACTGCTGATGAACTGCTTGCTTTTTTATCCAAGAACAAAATATGATGGTTGGCAACTAAAGTCGGAAGCTGCAACTGACCCTTTTCAGGATGAACTGACAATTTCTCTTGATCCTGCTGAGCCATAAACATCGGCATCTGAGCTACGCCGTAAAAGTAAATGTTATCTTGACCGATAAACTGATATACTCCGGCTTCAGGGTCGCACCAGAAGTCCTTATATCTTTCCATCGGTTCACCTTTTCTTTGGAAATATGCTTTGGTAAAGGAAATCGGAGCCCATAAGCTTTCCGGCCATACCCAGACGGTTAAACCGCTTTCTCCTTCAAGAGATGGTGCCTTGACACCCCAGGAAATATTACCGGTTAGTCTTAACGGAACTAAAGTTTTGCCGGTACGATATCTGATTGAATTTTTGGTTAAGATATCGCAGGCACTTTCACGATCTTTCAATGTTTTAAATTCGATCGTAAAACTGTCTTTAACATTTTCTAAAGAAGAACAAATGTGGCTAGGTAAAGCTGAGGCAATATCTTTATAAGTATCAATGCCCTCTTTGCGTACATAAATGATCGGCTTAGCCAGTGATTCTTTCATTGTTTCCCAAACAATTCTTCTGACATTCGGTTTTTGAGCAATATCATCGACATATTCCTCAAGTAAATCGTTACATTCAGTCAATTTAAAATACCAGTTAACAACATCACGCATTTCCGGCTTAACATTGGTCAATGTACTTTTAGGATCAATCAAATCCTCAGGCATATATTGATGACCTAAATCACATTCATCAGCATATCCTTTTTCCGATTGACATCCTTTGATTGGACATTTACCGATAACCTGTCGACCGTTTAAGAAGCAATCGGCAATCGGATCATAAAACTGTTTGGTTACCATCTTTTCCAACCAACCGTGCTTATATAAATTAGTGATAAATTCATCAGTCATTTCCTGATGAACTTCTTTAGTATCTTCCAAACCGCTGGCGCCGAAGATATCTAATGATATTTCGTATTCATCTAAGGTCTGTTTTTGTTTTTGGTGATTTTCCATTACATAGTCTTCAATGGCACCACTAAAGCCGCTTTCACACTTCTTTCTATATCCTTCGGCAATAGGTGATCCGTAACAATCTGTTCCGCTGACAAAAATAACGTTTTCCTTACCTATTCTATCTCTTAAAAATCTCGCAAATACGTCCGCATGAACGAACATACCTCCAACATGACCAAAATGCAATGTTTTATTTCCATAAGGCATACCGCCTGTAACAATCGCTCTTTTTGGGAAATTAGGACGTGCCATATTTATTCCTCCTTATAATCACAAAAATTATAGCACATTTATTTTTTTAAATATGATAAATACTTTTTTTCACAAATATATTGTCCTTATAATGTTGTACAATAGTAGTAATAACACAAGGAGGTAATTGTAATGACAGATATTCAAATTGCGCAAAATTGTAAAATGGAAACAATCGATGTAATTGCTCAAAAAGCCGGTATCGATGAGCGTTACCTGCAAACATACGGTAACTACAAGGCAAAAATTGATAATCAGCTATTAAAAGACCGGCAAAATCAGCCGGATGGAAAGTTAATTCTGGTTACTGCTATTACTCCCACCCCTGCGGGAGAGGGTAAAACAACTACCTCTATCGGTTTACTGGATTCATTAAATGCCTTAGGAAAAAAGGCGATTGCTGCATTAAGAGAGCCCTCTTTAGGACCGGTATTCGGTTTAAAGGGTGGGGCAACCGGCGGCGGTTACGCTCAGGTTGTTCCAATGGAAGATATTAATCTGCATTTTACCGGCGATTTTCATGCGATTTCTTCAGCCTGCAATTTATTAGCCAGCATGATTGACAATCACTTGCAGCAGGGAAATGCCTTAAATATCGATCCGAGAAGAATAATCTTTAAAAGAGTAGTCGATATGAACGATCGGGCTTTACGAAATATCATCATCGGCTTGGGCGGAAAGAGTAATGGTGTGGTCAGAGAAGCCTCTTACGAAATAACCGTTGCCAGTGAAGTAATGGCGATTTTATGTCTGGCAAAAGATTTGTTCGACTTAAAAGAAAGACTGGGAAAAATTATCATTGGTTATACCTACGATAATCAGCCAGTTACAGCTCAAGATTTAAAAGCTAACGGGGCTATGACTGTTTTGCTTAAAGATGCGATTAAGCCTAATCTTGTTCAGACATTAGAGAACAATCCGGTAATCATTCACGGTGGTCCGTTCGCTAATATTGCTCATGGCTGTAATTCGATTATTGCGACAAATATGGCTTTAAAACTTGCTGACTATGTAGTTACCGAAGCCGGTTTTGCTTCTGATCTCGGAGCCGAAAAATTCTTTGATATTAAATGTCGCATTGCTGATAAAAAGCCTAGTGCTGTTGTCTTGGTGGCAACCATCAGAGCTTTAAAATATCATGGGGGAGTTAAAAAAGAGGAACTAGATAAAGAAAATCTGGTTGCTTTGGATAAGGGTATTGCTAATCTATTGGTTCATTTATCTAATTTAAAACAACAATATCATTTACCAACTGTTGTAGCCTTAAATGCTTTTAGCAGCGATAGCGAAGATGAGTTGAAGCTTGTCAAGCAAGAGTGTCAAAAACTTGGCTGTGATGTTGTTATTTCCGATGTTTGGGCAAAGGGTAGTGAAGGAGGAATTGAGTTAGCTGAAAAGGTAATTGAACTAACTGAATCAGATAATGATTTCACTTTACTATATCCGGATGAGTATTCTATTGAAGAAAAACTTGATTGTATCTGTAAGAAAATTTATCATGGCAATCATGTCATCTATACAGATAATGCCAAAAAACAATTAAAACAAATTAAAGGATCCCAATACAGCAATTTGCCGATATGCGTTGCCAAAACTCAATATTCGTTATCCGATAATCCAAAACTTTTAGCTGCTCCTAGCGGGTTTGATATTACGGTTAAGGAATTAAAGGTATGTGCCGGTGCCGGCTTCATTGTGGCTTATTGCGGCGACATTATGACAATGCCGGGCTTACCGAAACAACCGGCTGCCGAAACAATCGATATTGATGAAAACGGTAATACCGTAGGATTATTCTAATATGGATAAAATGAAGGAAATGAGTCTAAATGACTTTATTGACGATTTAGCTTCGGACAGTTTCAGTCCGGGAGGCGGAGCAGCCTGTGCCCTTGTCGGTGCGATTGCCAATAGTTTGGCAGTTATGGCCGCAAATCTTACTAAAGATAAAAAGAAGTTCATTGATAAAAAAGAATATTTAGAAGAATTGATTGAAAAATCAACTGAATTAAATCACAGTTTACTAAAAGCCATGGACGAGGACAAAACGGCTTTTCAGCCTCTTGCTCAGGCCTATAAATTAAGTAAAGATGACCCGCAAAAGCCGCAAAAAATTCAGCAGGGTTTACTTTCAGCCTATCAGGCTCCCTACAATCTATTATCAACAATGGTTGAGGTGACCGAGTTATTGCAACAATACAGCGAGAATTGTTCAAAACTTGTGCTTTCTGATGTCGCTACTTCTGCAGCACTGATTATCGGAGCTGTCTATGGCATTAAAATAAATGTTTTTGTCAATACGGCCGATATCTTAGATCAAAAGACCAAATTAACCATTGAAAAACAAACCAACCAGATGGCAGATGAATGTCTAAAAAGAGCTGAGAACATTTACCGCCAAGCTTCAGAAAGGATTATTAAATAATGGCAACCATACTAAAAGGAAAACCTGTATCTATACTGATTGACCAAAATACCAAAGAAATTATCGGGGATAATTCTGATGCAACTTTAGTGACTATCAGAGTTGCCGATAATAAAGATGATATTGCTTATGAAAATAACATTTCTAAAAAGGCCTCTGCTTTAAATATCAGCCATCGAAAAATTGTTTTGGCTGATAATGTCAGCCAACAACAGTATTTAGATGTCTTGCAGCAGAGTAATCTTGATGACACAATTGATGGAATTTTACTTCTGAACCAGCCGTTTGAAAAGGAAAGTTCACTGCTGATAAATCCGAATAAGGACATTGACAGTTGTAATCCGATCAATCTATCCAGCAGTTTTCTTAACAGCGATGGTTTTAATGCCTGTACTGCTCAGGCCGTTATGGAAATGCTGCATTACTATAATATCCAGATTGCTTCAAAAAATGTCTGCATTGTAGGAAGAAGCAAAACCGTTGGCAAACCATTAAGTATGATGCTGCTCAACGAAAATGCTACCGTAACCATTTGTCACAGTCATACTGTTAATCTTAAAGATATTTGTAAAAAGAGCGATATCATTATCGCTTGTTTAGGAAAAGCAGAATATTTAGATCAAGAATATTTTTCAGCCGGTCAGACAGTAATTGACGTTGGAATTAACTACAGTGAAGTAAAACAAAAAATCGTTGGGGATGTTTTGTTTGAGGAAGTTTCCAACATCGTTAGTAATATTTCTCCGGTTCCACTCGGAGTTGGTTCTATTACTACTTCAGTTTTATTTAATCACTTAGCACTTGCTTATCAAAGGAGTAAAAGATGAATACAAGAAAAGTAGCTTACATATCAATGCTAGTAGCGCTTTATTTAGTGCTGGCTATATTAACACCGATAAAAATCATACAATTCAAATTCACTTTTGAAGCTTTCCCTATCTTAGTAGGAGGATTTATGTTTGGCAGTAAAGAAGGCTTTCTAATTGGTACATTGGGTAGTTTTCTATATCAAATTCTATTCTCCAGTTATGGTTTAACTCCAACTACCTTATTATGGGTTTTACCGCATAGCTTATCCGGCTTGCTGGTGGGTTATTTAAGTGAAAAGCTGAATTTCAATCTAAATATAAAATCTATCTTTTTGATCTCAGTTGCCAGTGCCATATTAGTTACATGTCTGAATACTCTGGCTTTATTCATCGACAGCAAGCTATATGGTTATTATAGTTTTGCTCTGGTATTTTCAACCATCGGTTTTAAATTTTTAGCCGGAATTATCTTAGCACTGCTATTTACTTCAATTATTCCATCACTTCTAAAAAGACTAAAAAAAGCATAGTAAGCATTTACTGTGCTCGCTGATAAACTAAAAGGCAGTTACAAAGTGGAAACTCATTTTGTAACTGCCTCTTTTCTTTTTGCTTATAATTTAACCGTCAAGAACCTAAAATACTTGCGATCGTCAAATTCTTTGAATTATTTACTGCTTAATTTTCCATGTTGATATTTTCTGTATCATTGAATGGATATTCGACAATTTTATCAGAATCCATTTCTGATTTCTTCAAATCAACCCCGTTTATTTGATGATTGGAATAGGTTTTATAGTAATAGATCAAATCATCACAGTCACAACAGCTTGAATAAATTGTATATTCATATTCATTTTCTCTGACCTCGCAACAACCAAACTGTTGTTCAACAGAAGTTAAAATGTGGAAGAACTGAGATACTCCGGCATATTGTCCCTCTTTCAGCTCGCTGTTGTTTCTGACAAAAGCGACTTTTACAAAACGAGACATACTACTTAGATCGCCCGGTAAGCCCATACCTCCCATACCTCTCGAATATGTGGTTAAGTCTAAATTCTTATCAAAACTGTTTTCAGGTTGAGATACCGATAAAGCCATGTAGTTATTTAAGTTAAACAACTGATAATCAAACGGTGGATTGTTTGTTAATACACCGGCTTTATTTTCGTAGACATGAATTCCGGTTTTAGTAGCTTCCATTACAATACATTCGCTCTTATCGGCAATAATCCAATGTAATTGAGCAGCCGGCATTTCCTTTGATAATGATTCACTGGTTAGATTAAGTGTAGCAATCAATTCCTTTACTTCCTTAACACAACCGCATTTTGCCAGTACATAAGGAATTAATTCAAATTGGGCTAAATTCGTCTTGCCTTGAACTATTTCATCATTGTAATGAGCATTGCCGACAAAATTAAGTCCTGCCATTGCCAGACCCTTTTCGTTCATTCCATCGAAATATTGCGGCAAATTACCCATTATTATTCCCAAGCCAATCATCGCATAATGATGATTGAGATCTTCAACATGATTGAAGTGCATTGGAAAATTACGACCTGTTATTAATACTTTTTGACCATAATCAAACTCATAGTCAAGATTTCTTCCAAAGTAAAAGTTTTTACCTTGATATGTTGCTGCAGTACACATAATTATTTACCTCCGTTTACCTGTACTATTGATATCCCGCTTTTATTTCATACTTTCCCTACTTATATTATAGTATTTATCTTTCATTATTACCAAGGTGAATTATCGTTTTCAATTTCTCCCTGCATCAAATAACGACCTAACGGTGGATTTTCAATCACTTTATGCTCTTGTATATACTGAGCTAAGACTTCGTGAATCGGTAAACTGCTGTCCTGCCAACAACTTCTTCTGGCAATTTCATAAGTATCATTACCACCGGTTGACATATACTTACTGGTAACAACTGTAAAAATGTCATCATCCTGTAACTGGCTGCCATCAGCCTTGGTGATTTGGACAACTTTATCAGGATATTTTCTTGTGTTATCTATTACCACATTTACTCCGGCAAACATAATGTTGCCATTGTTAGCAAACCTCTCCGGTTTCATAACTTCGTTGAATAAGTCGTGAATATCTTTACCGCTGTATTTGCCAATCTGCAAGTTATCATTAAAACCCATTGCCTCGGAAATGGTAAATCGGGTAATTTCCCCTTTTGCTAAACTGTATCCGCAGCTTGTACAATTAAAATAGACAAAATCAGCCTTTGTTTGTTGTTTTACCGCATCACAGATAAAATTACCCAAATGGCTTTCTTTTGATAGACGCATATCAATTTCATCCTTGCTGTAACCTAAGACTTCGGTAAAATAGTAATCATATTTTGAAGTTACTTGTTTGACAAATTCACTGATTTTTTCATCCTCAGCAAAATCTGAATGTAAAACATCAATTACTTCGGTTTTACGGTCAACGACTTTGTGAAGATCACTGTCATAGACTAACTGGCAATGAGGCAGTGATTTGCCTGAAAACCCACCTTTGCAGATTACACAATCATCTATTACTCTACAATAATCACCCGGAATATGACCGCCGATCATTACATCAGGTTTATACTGCTTTATTTTATAATACAGATCAATCAAATCGCCGCTTTCACTATCATCAGTGAAGTAAAATGGCATATGAGTCAGTATTATCAAAATATCAGATTGTTCTTTTACTTCAGGTAAATACCTGATTAATTGTTCATATTCGTCCAATGCTTCAAATTCACTAAATGCGCTTTTTTCCACCATATACGGTGTATAAGCGGTTGTTATCCCGATTATTCCGTATTTAATCTTATTTTTCTCAATAATGGTATATGGTTTAACATTCTTAATTAACTGCTTGCTGTCTTTATAAACAATGTTGCAGCATAATATATCCATCTTATCGCAAATATATTCAATACATTCTTCCAGATTATTTCTTCCTTTATCAAACTCGTGATTACCCAAAGTCATCGCATCGGTTTTAATCAATGCCAAACCATCCAAAACTTCTGTGCCATGCCACAATATTCGGTTAATATTATCACCCGCATCTAAAAGCAAACAATTCTCACGGTTTTTACTTCTGACCGATTCAACTGCCTGATAAAATTTGCTTAGTCCCGGCGCAAGACTGTTTTTTCTGAACTCCCCGCCGAAATCAGCGTGGTTTAAGATATCGATTGTTACTAAAGCCATATTAATCCTTTCTACCAAGGCGAATTATCATTTGGTAAATTACCGATAATACTGTAACGATTATCAATTTCCGGATAGATTTCCTGTTTAGCTTCAAGATATTGAGCAAGGATATCATGCATTTTAACTAAGCTGTCTTTCCAAACCATATCTTTGACTACCTCTTTTGTATCATTACCGCCGGTTGACATATATTTACTGGTTGCGACCGTATATTGCTTTGTTTTATCTAATTCTTTACCGTCAGACTGCATTATTTTCAACTCTTTACTATCGCAATTGTAAATTACTTTTAACCCGGAAAAGAAAATATTCGCATTATTACCAAACCTTTCTTCTTCCAATACCGTGGTAAATAACTGATAGATTCTATTGTAATCAAATTTAGCTAACTGAATTGTTTCGTTAAAGGCGATTGCTTTGTGAATACTATAACGGGTAATAACTCCCTTACGAATTTCCCGCCCGCAACTTGTGGTATTGAAATAAGCAAAATCTACCTTAAAGTGCTCTCTTACCGCATCCGCAATCAAATCACCCATTGCACTTTCGTAAGCCAAACGCATTTTAATATCATCTAAGGCTATTGCCAGTGGCTTCTGATAAAAACTATTATATGGCGCTACTACTTCTGCGATAAATTCATTGATTTTTTCATCTTCTTTATGACAATCATGTAAAACATCAATAATGGCGCACTTGCTGCTGACAACCTTTTTTAATTCGGTATCATAATCCAATTTTACATGAGCCAATGATACTCCGCCGAAACCGGCTTTACATACCGCAATGGTTTGATATAACTGACAATAATCTCCCGGAATATGACCACCGATAAAAACATCAATCGGCAAATCCTTCAATTGATCTAAACAATCAGCCAGTTCCCCGGAAAGACCGTTTTTAAAATAGAAAGGGAAGTGAGATAACACAATTATGATATCAGCTCCCATCTTTTTCAGTCGCAAAACATATTGGCGAATCCGGTTAACTGTATCAGCAATCATAAAATCACTGAAAGCCTGCTGCTCTACTATCTTATCCGCATACTGGGTTGTTGCTCCGACTATTCCGATCTTCAGTTTTCCCTTGGTGATCATGGTATAAGGCTGACAATTCTCGATTAATTCATTTGTATTTCGATCCAAAACATTACAGCACAAAACCGGAAACAATTGACTGGCATATTTAACATTATCCAGTAAGACCGCCCTGCCTTTATCAAACTCGTGATTTCCTAAGACAAAACAATCCGTACCCAATAGTTTTAACCCATCAAAAACCTGATTGGCCTGCCATAATGTTTTGTTGGTATTATCACCGGCATCTAACAGTAATGTATATTGAGGATTGTTTTTTCTGATCTCTTCAATCGCACAATAAAGTCTTGATAAACCCGGATAGTCTTCATCCTGGCGAAAATGACCGTGAAAGTCAGCATGAGAAAGAATATCAAGTGTTATAACACTCATCCTTTTAAGCCTCCTTTGCTGACTCCTGTAACGATATTTTTACGACAGAACAAGAATAGAATTATCATCGGCAATACTACTATTGTCGCACCTGCCATTAATACTTCATATCTGATTCCTGTTTCATTGGTAAAGGCAAATAAACCGAATGGTAAAGTACGATTTTGTTGTGACTGAATAACTAATATGCTCCATAAGAAACTGTTCCAGCAAGCTATCGCATTCAATAACCCGATAGTAACTAACGATGGTTTGGCAATCGGCACCAAGATTTCCCATAAATACTGCCAGTCAGAAGCACCGTCAACTTTTGCTGAATAATACAAACTGTCGGGAACCGACATAAAGAAGTTCCTTAAAATATAGGTATAAAATATCGAACTGATAAATGGGATGATCAGGGCGATTAAAGTATCATATAATTTCAGTTTGACGATTGTTGTATAGTTGGTTATAATCAGCATTTCAAACGGAATCATCATCATTGAAATCAAAAGGGCAAATAGTAAATCTCTTCCCGGAAATTTGAGCTTTGAAAATGAAAAGGCGGCTAATATCGAGTTAAACATTGTTAAAGTGACGCAGCAAAGCGTTACAATCACTGAGTTTAAGAAGTATCGGCCAAAAGGTGCCACCTTTAATGCCGTTATGTAGTTGTTAAAGGTAGGATTTTCCGGTAAAAAAGTCGGAGGTACTCGATTAGCTTCATAACCTGTCTTAAAAGAGGTAATGATCATCCAGATAAACGGAAATACCATTACAAAGGCACCGATAGCTAAAAAGATATAGACTAATATTTTTTTAAGTTTATCACTTTTTGTCATTTTCTTACCTCCTAGTAATAGTTATACTTTCTTTGAATTCTGTTTTGTATCAAAGTGAATACCAGAATAATCACAAACAGCACGATGGCACTGGCAGCAGCATAACCCACTTTCGTATTCTTATAGAATTGCTCATACAAATAGAAGATAACGGTATATAAATTATATGAAGGTCCCGGTTTTCCACCGAAAAGAACATATAAACCGTCAAACACTTTGAATGCTGAAATCATATTGACGATTGCTACCAAACCGATGGTTGGAGCAAGCAGTGGAACCGTAATATTAAAGAAGACATCCATACTTTTTGCTCCATCAACTTTTGCGGCAGTATAGTATTGTGGGTCAATATTCTGCAAACCGGACAACAACAAAATTATCGTAAACGGCAGCATTGACCAGATTCCGTAAACGCATAAACAGATCATGGAATACTTGGGATTATTTAGCCAGTTAATCGCACTGATATTAAATAATGACAATACATAGTTGATAATGCCGTAATCATAGTTAAACAGCCAACGCCAGACCAAACCAATGGCTGCTGAAGAGGTAACCATTGGCATAAAGTAGGCGGTTTGAAATAAACCTTTCAGTTTTTCGACGCTGTTAAGCAAAACCGCAATAATGATTGACAACACTAAAGAAATGGAAACAACCACGACTACATAGATTAGCGTGTTGTATATTGAACTGATGAAGGTCGGATCAGAAAAAATCTTTTGATAATTTGCTAAACCGTAAGATGAAAAGGTATCGGTAAAAACTTTATAATCATGCTTAAAACTAATTAATATCGCATTTATGAAAGGATATACTGTAAATACAATTATTCCAATCATAAACGGCAATAAAAACAAAGCCGGTTTTAAAAAGGTCTTAAAAGTAATAACTTCATCGTTTTTTCTTTTATATCTAAGCATAACGTTCTCCGCTTTCTTCATCAAACAAATATACCAGTGTCGATTTGAAATCAAAGCGAACTTCGCTTGTAGGTTGGTACTCTTTATTGGAGTCGACAAATGCTCTGATTTCCTTTTCGCCGACGGTGGCAGTTATCAAAGTATCTTTTCCGCTTATGAAATTCTCTTTTACTCGACAACATAGTTTGCCCGTTTCACTTTCAACGAGTGCTTCCGCCCTGAAAGCCAGCACTACTCGTTTACCGATTAATGCGGAAGTCGCAAACAGTCCGTCAATCAAATAATCGCAATTATCGAGTTTTATTCCGCTTTCAGTTACTTCACCGCTTAATTGATTAATCGTAGGTATACCGATGAAATCAGCCACAAACAAATTGTTCGGTTGATTATATAATACTCTAGGCTTATCATATTGCTGTTTTACACCTTTTTTCATTAATAAGACATAATCTGAAATTGCCGATGCTTCGTCCTGATCATGAGTGACAAAGAACGTAGTAACTTTTGATTCCTTTTGAATTCTTCTGATTTCTTCTCTCATTTCAATTCGTAATTTAGCATCAAGATTACTTAAAGGTTCATCCAATAGTAGTAACTTCGGCTCTTTTACCAAAGCTCGAGCTATTGCTACACGCTGCTGCTGACCTCCGGATAATTCCTTTGGTTTACGGTCTAAATAATCATCAATATGTACCATTTTGGCATACTCGATAGCTTTATTTATTCTTTCTTTTTTTGGCACTTTCTTTATTTTTAAAGGAAAACAGATATTCTCCAATACTGTCATATGCGGATATAAGGCGTAATTCTGAAAGACTAAACCTACCTCCCTTTTTTCGGGAGGTAAATCGGTTACGTCAACATCATCAAAATAAATCTTACCCTCACTAACCGGTAAAATCCCCGAAAGCATATTTAGCATCGTTGTTTTCCCGCAGCCCGAAGGTCCCAGTAAAGCAATCAATTTACCGCTTTCAAATTCTACCGTCAGATCATTAACTGCCGTAACATCATTAAATCTTTTCGTTAATCCTTCAATTCTAACCTTCATCTATTAACATCTCCTTTAATAATCTCCCATCTGTACCCTTCATATCAAAGCCAATCATTTTGGCCATGGTAACTGCTTCATCTACCATATTCGCTTGTTCAATTACGACACCCTTTTTTACTCTTGGTCCCGAAGCAATAAATAAGGTATTTTCTGCTCTGTCCGGTCTGCTGCCATGAGTTGCAGCCCCCACCTTATGTTCTCCCGGAATTTTCTTTGAGAAAATACAGCCGGTATCAAGGTGATCTGAGAAAGAAATGTCGCGCTTGCTTTCGATAACAAAATCAAACGGTCCGTCAACATGATATTGTTCTTTCATTTCTTCTTTATCTAAGACATACAGTAGTTGAATATCTTTGTCCTGTTTTAAACTCTCTAAAAAATCTCTGACTTTCTTTTTCATTTTTTCATCTTCAGGATGAGCCAATTCAATAAACGAAGTCAGACAGGCACTATGAGCATAACAGTCACAATCAACCACATGTCCTTTTCCATCGGTTCTGATAAAGCCGTTTTCTTTTAAAAGTTCATTCATTTCTAAAGCTTCCTCAATATCAGTTTGCCCATGGTCACCCATAATAACAAAATTGGTATTATCATAATCGCCATAGCGACGAATCGATTCCAATAGTACGCCAAACTCTTCATCGTGCTTGCGTAATTGTTCAATTGTTTTCGGATGGTATACGCCATAACTGTGTCTTACGGTATCTAAATCACACATTTTTATGAAGCAGACATCCGGCTGACCAAAGTCTCTGATTAAATCAGGCGCAATTGCCATTGTATATAAATCCAAAGAGCGATCTTCTCCCTTTAGATATCTTCCGTATTTCCAAAAATAAGCATCCATTAAATTTTTTGTTGCGGTTGGCCATAAATAAGTTTCCGGATTATATCCCTGATAGTGATAAGGCACTATCATCGGCATATTGTAGGTATAGTCTGCCTTTCCGGTAACCGGCCAGGAAATTGAACAGGTTGTCAGTTGTAATTCTCTTGCATAGTCAAGAATTGTCGGAGCTTTAACATCTTCTTTCATGCCAAACCAGACATCGTTTGGCCATAATCCTCTTTTTAAGTATTCGTTATTGCATATCCCATGTCCTTCAACATATTTTCCGGTAACAATCGAAGTGTGGCAACAATATGTCAAAGCTGGATGTACCGGTAACATATGATGCACATACGAACCGTTGTTGATTATTTGGGAAAAATTCTTCATTTTTTTCATTTGTTCAATATCACATGAACATAATGCATCAATCATAAACACAAATAATTTTTTCATCATCTTCACCTTTTTAAAAAACACAGTAACCACCCAAAAAGGTGGTTACTGTTGTCGAAATCATTAATTATTGATTTAATTCATTATTAGCTGCCACAACCATATCATTGTAAGCCTGTAAAGGATCAACATTGTTGAAGCAAGCTTCTGAAATCATCTTATCAATTGCTGTACGTACACCAGCAGAACCGTTGATACTATTGAGCCAGTTAACAGCATCTTTTTGCTGGTATAATGCCTTGATAGCGATATTTGTTTCTAAGTAGTCAACAAATACCTGCTGCTCCATAGCATCTTTATATGCCGGTAAGGCACCGAAATGAACAGCCCACTCAGCTGAATTTTCTGCTTGTGAGAACCACTTTAAGAATTTATATGCCGCTTCTGCTTTCTCATCGGTTGACTTGAAGCATACGTATCCACCGCCCCAAGATGAAATATACGGATGTTCTTCATCGGCTTGTGGGATTGGGGCAGCACCAACTTCAAATGCACCATTATTTTGAGTAGCATATCCGACACCGGCACTTGAGCCAATATATGAAGCTACAGCACCAGAACAGAATGGACCAGATAAATAATAATCGTCACCAGGTAAACGGAAAATGCCTTCCTTAATACAACCTGCAAACCAAGTCAATAGCTCAACAGCTGTGTCCTGATCAGTATCCATCTTTTTATTAACTGCATCAATATAGCCTGAACCGTTCTGGATTAATAAGCCTTGGAATGTATCAATGGCTGAATCTGTACCAAAACCAGGTTTTCCGGTTTTTTCATACAATGTACGGCTGACTGTTTCCAGTTCTTCCCAAGTAGTCGGTACTTCCAAATCGTATTGGTCGAATAAAGTCTTATTATAGAATAATACTTCTGAAGTAACGATGATTGGAATCATATAGATAGCTCCATCATTCCATTGAGTAATTTCTCCATATAAGTCTCCGGCTAAATTTTCCTTGAAGTTAGAAATGCCGATTTCCTTATCGTTAATATAAGGTGCGAAATCAACCAACAAATCTTCAGCAATATAGCCAGCAACATTTGTCGCAAATCTTGAACAAATATCCGGTCCTACGCCATTACGGATAGCTTGAAGTAAGTTAGCGTCATAATCCTGGTATGGCTGCTGAACTGCGATTACTTTAACTTCATCCTGGCTATTGTTAAATCTGTCAATCATTTCGTTAATAAAATCATTATGATGTTCAGTATATGTGTGCCATAAAGTAATTTCAACCGGACCGTCTGAATTGCCGGTATCTTTACTACAGCCTACAAAACTTAATGCCATTATTAAGGCAAGAGTAATTTGAATTAGCTTTTTCATATTTCCTCCCTATGCTTATCTAACATAAGATAATTATATATTATTTACTTATATTGATGAACACAATTTTTTTCATTTTTATTTACATTTTACATTTTGGGAAATTTTAAAAAATAAATTCCGATTTGTCTTTCTCTTAATTTTATACTATACATCAAAAATATGAATATTTCTACCTTCCGTCTATTGACCTCAATTTTGAGGAAAATAGGCGGCTTTTTTGTTTGCAAAAAACTTTTTTAAAAAATTTTTCAAAAACACCCCCCAAAAACGCTCTCCCATTTCAAACAAGTGAAGGGGTTAATTCCGAACCACGAAAACGGAAGCCTTTCACTTGTACTTTGACAACTGAATAAATCATTCACTAAGACTTTAATTCTGATGATTTTAGCCACCTTATTGGGTACGCCGTGACTTCTGCATTGCAGAACAGCGAGAACTCCCGGTATAAGTAAT